>JAISRY010000025.1 GCA_031273385.1 Tannerellaceae bacterium
CACTACCCGTTCATTACAAATGCTCCAACGCATCAATAAAACAAAATATACCGCCACCATTGACGATGCCATTACCCAATCTCTTGCCATCGACTATGGACTAAGTGAAGAAGAAGCCATTGATATTTATTTTGAATCAAAGACATACAAACAATTGATTGATAGAAGTCCGGAACTTTCCAGTACATCATGGGAAGATGTATATGAAGAACTAAAACAAGAGCTGAAAAAGGATTAACCACGCTTCTGCTCCGGGAAGTGTTTTTGCATCAAAAAAATACTAACTTTGTGGCTTTAACGTAAAGCATCATTCAGCAATGGAGTATAATTTCAGGGACATTGAAAAGAGGTGGCAGGGCTATTGGACAAGCCATCAGGCCTACAGGGTGACGGAGGATGAGAGCCGGCCGAAATATTATGTGTTGGATATGTTTCCCTATCCATCGGGGGCAGGGCTGCATGTGGGGCATCCGCTCGGATATATCGCCTCTGATATTTATGCACGTTTCAAACGGTTATGCGGCTTCAATGTCTTGCATCCGATGGGGTATGACGCCTACGGGCTGCCCGCCGAACAATATGCGATACAGACAGGGCAACATCCCTATATTACGACGAAAAAGAATATCGAACGCTATCGCGAACAGCTGGATAAGATCGGCTTCTCGTTCGACTGGAGTCGCGAGATACGTACCTGCGACCCCGGATACTACAAATGGACGCAATGGGCCTTTATCCGCATGTTCCACAGCTATTATTGCTATGACGCGGGGCAAGCCAGGCCTATCGAAGAGCTGATAGGAGCCTTTGAACAGACTGGTAGCGGAGGCGGGCTGAACGTCGCCTGCGGAGAGGAATACGCCTTTACGGCGGAAGAGTGGAACGCGAAAAGCGACCGCGAAAAAGAGGAGATCCTCCTGAATTACCGCATCGCCTACCTGGGCGATACGATGGTCAACTGGTGCCCCGCCCTGGGGACGGTACTGGCCAACGACGAAGTGGTCAACGGCCTGTCCGAACGGGGAGGCCATCCGGTCGAACAGAAAGTGATGCGCCAATGGTGCCTGCGTGTGTCGGCCTACGCCGAGCGGCTGCTGGACGACCTGGAGACCGTCGACTGGACGGAGTCTTTAAAAGAGACGCAAAGAAACTGGATCGGGAGAAGCGAGGGGGCGGAGATGACGTTCCGCTCGGGTGAGCACACGTTTACCATCTTTACTACCCGTCCCGACACCATCTTCGGCGTAACCTTTATGGTCCTGGCTCCCGAAAGCGAGCTGGTCGACAGCCTCACCACCGCCGCCCAGCGCGAAGAGGTGGACAGCTACCTGGCGGCGGCAAAGAAAAAGACCGAGCGCGAACGCATCGCCGACCGGAAAGTCACCGGCGTCTTCTCCGGCTCCTACGCCGTTAACCCGGTGACGGACGAAGAGATACCCGTATGGATCAGCGATTACGTGTTGGCCGGCTACGGAACGGGCGCGATTATGGCCGTCCCCGGGCATGACAGTCGCGACTACGCCTTTGCCCGTCATTTCAATCTCCCCATTATCCCCCTGATCGAGGGGTGTGATGTGTCGGAAGAGAGCTTCGACGCCAAAGAGGGGAAGATGATGAACTCGCCCCGGACAGGAAAAGAGAGAGCCGGCGGCCTGGTATTGAACGGCCTGGAGGTAAAGGAGGCCATCGCCCGCACGAAAGCCTATATGGAAGAGAGCGGATTGGGCAGGGTCAAGGTCAATTACCGCCTGCGCGACGCCATTTTCAGCCGTCAACGCTATTGGGGAGAGCCTTTTCCCATCTATTATGACGCCAACGGACTGCCGCAGACATTGCCCCTGGAGGCGTTGCCCCTGGAATTGCCGGAAGTCGGGCGTTTCCTCCCCACAGAAACGGGCGAACCACCGTTGGGACGCGCCGGGAAATGGGCATGGGACAGCGTAAACAACCAGGTGACGGAAACCGCCAGGATAGACCATATCACCATCTTCCCGCTTGAATTGAACACCATGCCGGGATTCGCCGGTTCGTCCGCCTACTACCTGCACTACATGGATCCCTACAACGAAAAGGAGCTGGTATCCAAACGTGCGGACGAATACTGGCGCAACGTCGACCTCTATATCGGCGGAACGGAACATGCCACAGGGCACCTTATTTATAGCCGTTTCTGGAACAAATTCCTGTACGACACCGGGGTATCCTGCGTTTCCGAACCGTTCAAGAAGCTGATCAACCAGGGGATGATACAGGGACGTTCCAACTTTGTCTACCGGATCAACGAAACAAACCGCTTTGTATCCCTCAACCTGAAAGAGGGCTATGACGTGACGCCCCTGCACGTGGATGTGAATATCGTCAGCAACGACGTGCTGGATATCGACGCTTTCCGCCGCTGGCGTCCGGAGTACGAACAGGCAGAGTTTATCCTGGAAGAGGGGAAATACGTTTGCGGATGGGCGGTTGAGAAGATGTCGAAGTCTATGTTCAACGTCGTCAACCCCGACGATATCGTCGAACGGTACGGGGCTGATACGTTGCGCCTGTATGAGATGTTTTTAGGCCCGCTAGAACAATCCAAGCCCTGGGATACCAACGGTATCGACGGCGTCCACCGTTTCCTGAAAAAGCTCCTCGCCCTCTTCTACGGCCATACGGAGACCCTCCGGGTGACGGCGCAGGAGCCGGGGGCGGAAGAGCTGAAGTCGCTGCATAAGCTGATAAAGAAGATCACGTTCGATATCGAACATTTCTCGTTCAATACCTCCGTCAGCGCCTTTATGATTTGTGTGAACGAATTGACGGCGTTGAAGTGCGGCAAGCGGTCGATCCTCGAGCCGCTTCTCATCGTCCTCTCGCCCTTTGCCCCCCATATCGCGGAAGAGCTGTGGCATGTCTTGGGGAACGAGACGACGATCCTCGATGCCGTCTGGCCGGAGCATAACGAAGCGTACCTCCTGGAAGATGTCGCCACCTACGTGGTCTCTTTCAACGGCAAAGCCCGCTTCAGTATGGAGCTGCCGGCGGAAATGGCGCACGAAGCGATCGAGCAGGCCGCCCTTACCCACGTAAGCGCCCTGAAATGGCTGGAGGGTAAAACACCGAAGAAAGTGATCATTGTCCCAAAGAAAATCGTTAATATTGTCATCTAATGGTAACAAAAAAGATTCAAAAAGCATATTATTCTATCCAGGATTACCTGATTATCTTTGCCGGAACGGTATTGTACGGTTTCGGCTTCAACGGATTTATCCTCTCGAACGAGATCGTCACCGGAGGCGTGAGCGGGATCAGTGCGCTGATCTTCTTCGCCACGTCTATCCCTGTTTCCGTCTCCTACTTTGTCATCAATGTCGTTTTGCTGGCCATCGCCTTTAAGATACTGGGGTTGAAGTTCCTGCTTAAGACGATCTTCGGTGTGGTCTCCCTGTCGCTTTCCCTCTCGTTTTTCGAGTGGTTGCTGAATGGCGTGCCTATCATCAAGGATCAGGTATTCATGTCGATCATCCTCGGGGCGGCGATCTGCGGTACGGGGCTGGGGTTTATCTTTTCGGCGAACGGGAGTACGGGAGGAACGGATATCCTGGCGGCCGTTATCAACAAATACAGGAACGTATCCATCGGTACGGGCTTGCTGTTGTTCGACTTCGTCATCATCAGCTCCTCCTTTTTGCTGTTCCACAATGTGGATAAGATCGTGTTCGGTTTCGTCGAGATGGTGATCAGCAACTATATGCTGGATAGGATCATCAACGGGAACCGGCAGTCGGTTCAGTTCCTGATCTTTTCACAGAAGTATGACGAGATCACCGAGCGTATACTGAAAGACCTGGGGCGTGGCTGTACGTTGCTGGATGGGGTAGGGGGGTATTCCCAGAAACCGACGAAAGTCGTCGTCCTGCTGGCCAAGAAATCCGAATCCCTGACCATCTTCCGTCTTATCAAAGAGGTGGACAACCAGGCGTTCATCTCCCAAAGTATCGTGCGGGGCGTATACGGCGAGGGATTCGACCAGATAAAGGCATAACCTGTTTACCAGACGAACGGCAATATGGAATTAGTCTTCACAACCCACAACAGGCACAAGCTCGACGAAGTACGGAAGATCCTCTCCAGAAAAGTCGACCTCATCTCTCTCGACGAGATCGGCTGTTTCGACGACATCCCCGAAACGGCCTCCACCCTGGAGGGGAACGCCCTGCTGAAAGCCCGGTACGTCAAGGAGCGGTACGGATACGACTGCTTTGCCGACGATACCGGCCTGGAGGTCGAGGCGTTGGGCAATGCCCCCGGCGTCTATTCGGCGCGTTATGCCGGCGATGCGCAGGATGCGGAAGCCAATATGAACCGCCTGCTGGACGAGATGCGGGGGGAGGAGAACCGAAACGCCCGTTTCCGTACGGTGATCGCCCTGATCCTCGACAGCGGCGAATACCTCTTCGAGGGAATCATCAACGGCACGATCATCACCGCAAAGCGCGGAACGGCGGGGTTCGGTTACGACCCCATATTCGTTCCCTGCCGGTATACGAAGACCTTTGCCGAGCTGGGCGACGACATCAAGAACGGCATCAGCCACCGCTCGCAGGCCGTGGCCAAGTTGGCGGCATTTTTACAAGACAAACACACTTCATTAATACCCTGATCCCGTATGAAACGGTTATTTATCCTCTCCCTGCTGTTTGCGCTGCACAGCCATAGCCTGCCGGCTCAGCGCGCTTTCGAGAAATGGAACATCCACCTCTCCTACTTCAGTACGGATATGGTGGAGGAAAGCCCTCAAAAAGTATATGCCGTCGCCGGGGGAGCGCTCTTCTCCTACGGTAAGGAGGACGCTAGCATAGATACGTTCGACAAGAAAAAGGGGTTGAGCGATAGTGATATCCGCTTCATCCGGTACAACAAACAGACCAAGTCGCTGCTGATCATCTACAGCAACGGCAATATCGACCTGCTGAAAGATGACGGCATCGTCAATATCCCCGATATTTACCTCAATACCTCTATCCGCAACAAAGAGGTCAACGCCGTCCTTATCCACGACGAATACGCCTACCTGTCGACCGCTTTCGGCATCGTCGCCCTGGATATGAACAGGGAAGAGATCCCCGAAACCTACCAGTTGGCGGTCAATACCTCCTCCTGCTGCGTCGTCGGACAGACCATCTATGCCGCCACCGGTGACGGTATCCTGCAAGGGGAAATGACCGATAACCTGCTGGACAGGAACAATTGGAAAGCATACCCCCTGTCCGCTTCGCTGTTCGACCCCCGCGCGGTCAACGACCTGTTCCTCTTCGACGGAAACCTATGCTTCTTCGTCAAGAACAGGGGTATTTACTATATGAACGCCCAGACGCCTGCCACGCTCCTGGCTAACAATACCCTGACGTCCGTCAAGCTGGCCAACGACCGCTTGGCCGCCATCGCCCCCTCGCGGTTTTATCTCTTTCCGAACATCAAAACGTATGACCTGGTGACCGATATCAGCATCAACGACATATCCTCCTATACGAACGACGCATATTGGATCGCCGGCGGGAGCGACGGGCTAAAACAGATCGCAAAGGAATCGGCAGGCAGCTACGGCACGATCACCGAATCGATCCTCCTCAACGGGCCGCGCATCAATTCCCCCTACAAAATGATCTGTACGCCGTCGAAGCTCTACGTCATCGCAGGAGGAAAGACCCTTGGCGGAGTACGCTTCGGTTTACCCGGTATCCTGATGATGTACGACTACCAAAAATGGACGTTCATCGACCATACGCCGGCGCAGGAAATGTTCGGGATGCAGATCAGGGATTACCTGAGCGTCGCCATCCGCCCCGACGACCCCGACAACCTCTTTATCTCCTCTTTCGGGGAGGGGGTGGTCGAGTTTAAAGACAACCTGCCCGTCCAGCTATACAATTACAAAAACAGCGCCCTCCAGACGATCATCAAAGATAATTTACATTACCATTTCATTGACGGGCTCTGCTTCGACCGGCAGGGAAACCTCTGGATGACCAATTCGGAAGTCAGCCATGCCATCAAGGTATTGGACAGGGAGGGGCAATGGCACAGCCTGTTCGTCGAATCGTTAGACACCAAGTTTACGATCAACGATATCCTCATCACGGCGGACAACTACAAGTGGATCAACATCCCGCGCGTCACCGCCGGTATCGCCATACTCGACGACAAGGGCACGCTCGACGACACAGACGATACCTCCGTCTTCTATGGCTCGTTCAAGGATACGGACGGCAACGACTTCTTATCTACCGGCTATACCTGTATGGCGGAAGACAAGAGCGGCTACGTATGGGTAGGGACCATCAAGGGGCCTATTTGCTTTATGAACCCCAGCCGCGCCTTTGACCCCGCCGGCTTCATCTGTTCGCGCATTAAACTGACCAACGACGAGGGGTCGCTCTACTATTTCCTCGACAACGTGCGCGTCACCTGCATCACCGTCGACAGCGGAAACCGGAAGTGGATCGGAACCGAAAGCAACGGCGTATATGTCTTGAATGAAAGCAACGATGAGATCGTCTATGAGTTCAATACGGCAAACAGCCCGCTCCTCTCCGATCATATCTACGCCATTGCGACGAACAACCAGACAGGCGAAGTCTTCATCGGCACCGACAAAGGCCTTGTCTCCTACCAGGGCGACGCCACGGAGGGAAAGCCCGACTTCTCCGACGTCTATGTCTTCCCCAACCCCGTCCGCCCCGAATTTGACGAACATGTCACCATCACCGGACTCATGGACAATACCCAGGTCAAAATCACCGACCTGAACGGCAACCTCATCTACCAGGCCAAATCCATCGGCGGACAGGTCACGTGGAACGTCCGTAACCGTTCGGGAAACCGCGTCGCAAGCGGCGTATACCTCGTCCTGGGCGCAACGGAAAACAGCTCGGAAAGCGTCGTCACCAAAATAGCCGTCGTCAATTAACCCGCCACATCACATCATGCTCATAAACGAAGAAACCATAGCGACCATAAAGGAAAGGAACAACTTCAACTTTATCCGTTTCTTCCTGGCCTACTCCGTCATGTTCAACCATTTCAGTACGCTGACGGAAACGGAACCGTTCTGGTTGGTCAGCGGGGGATACCGCGTAAAGGGCTTTTTCGTCGTCAGCGGTTTCCTCGTCATGTTCAGCTACCTGCGCACAAAGGGCGTAAAAGCCTTTTTCCGTAAACGTTTCCAACGCATCATGCCGGCCTACGCGCTGGCCATCGCCGGCTGTGCCCTGGCGGGCGTCCTGGTCTCCAGCCTACCCGCCGCCGACTACTTCACCTCCCGCGAACTGTACAGCTACATCCTCTCAAACCTCCTTACCCTCAACTTCCTGCACCCCACGCTCCCCGGCGTCTTCGAAACGAACGCTTTCCATGCCATAAACGGCTCCCTGTGGACGATCAAGGTAGAACTCATGCTCTACCTGACCGTCCCCTTTCTCTTCTATCTACTGACCAGGTATAAGAAGTCCGTAGTATTGATCGCCATATACCTCCTCTCTTTCGCTTATAGCAGTACGTTCGACTACCTGCATGATACGACGGGTATCTCCACCTACGAATTTCTAAAACGCCAATTCCCCGGCCAGATGAGCTATTTCTGCTCCGGTATTATCCTGTTGGTCTATTTCGACACGTTCCGCAAAAACATACGCTACATCTTCCCCGTCAGCATCCTCCTGCTTATACTCAACCATTACACCCCCCTCTTCCATATCGCCGAACCGATCGCCCTATCCTCTTTCATCCTCTCCGTAGCCTACGGCTTCAAATGGCTAAACGGCATAGCCAACAAAGCCGGCAACTTCTCCTACGGCATCTTCCTCTCCCACTACCCCATCATCCAACTCGCCATCCACCTAAACCTCACCCCCCAACACCCCTGGCTATCCCTAACCGCCATCACCCTCCTATCCACCACCCTCGGCCTCCTCTCCTGGAAATACATCGAAAAACCCACCCTCTATAAACAGTGAATAACGAATAGTGAACAGTGAATAGTGAATAGTGAACAGTGAATAGTGAACAGTAAAATGTAGGGTCATTGCGAGTGCCCAATAAACCAGGTTTATCAAAAAGGGAAATGACGGCGATAGCGTGATTTACAGCCGATTACAATCAAATAGTATCCGTCATTGCGAACGCAGTGAAGCAATCCAGAGGTGGGACACACAGGCGCACCTCTGGATTGCTTCACTACGTTCGCAATGACGGGTACTATTTGATTTTCAGACGATTGTAATTCGTCGTCATTATAAGTGCCCAATAAACTGCGTTTATCAAAAAGGGGTAGAGATATAGATATAGCGGAAACCGGACGGGAGCCATTCTGAACGGGACGGGAGCTATTTTAATTCAGACGGGAGAGATTTTAATTTGCACGGGAGAGATTTCCGGTTTTACTCAGTTGTGTAGTCCAGGCTACACAACTGTGCTGATCCGGCTACACAACTGGGTAGTTCGGGCTACACAACTGGGTACGTCCGGCTACACTATTGGGTATTATTTAAGCTCTTCGGAAATTGGCAGGAAAAGGGGAAAAACACGCCTCTCAGGGAAGTTTTGTTTTTTCCCTTTCACCCTTTCACTTTTCTTGTAATGTATTGGCTTATACTTGAATATGGTGAAGGGAGGGTGAAAGGAGGTGAAAGGAATGTGAGACGAGGTATCGGGGAGACCTTGTTACATTCCTTTCACCTCCTTTCACCCTCCTTTCACCATATTCAGTTATCAGTCAGCATGTTGAACGAAAGGTGAAAGGGTGAAGGCAAAAAAACGGGAACTTTATTTGGGGGACATTTTGCTCTGTTTGTGCTATTTTATCCGCACGAACGGGTAAACAAGAAGAAACCGTTATTCACTATTCACTATTCACTATTCACTATTCACTATTCACTATTCACTATTCGTTATTCACTGTCTACAGTCCTAGTTGGGCTGATATCTCCAGCATTTTTTGGATGGGGATGATGGCTTTCTTTTGGATTTCTTTGTCTACCTGGATTTCGGGGGATTCGGATTTTAGGCAGTCGTATAGTTTTTGGAGGGTGTTTAGGCGCATGAAGCTACATTCGTTGCAGGCGCAGGTACTGTCGTTGGGCGGGGCGGGGATGAACTCTTTGGCGGGGCTTTGCTTTTTCATCTCGTGGATAACGCCGCTTTCGGTGGCTACGATAAACTGTTTCCTGTCCGAATGGATGGTGTGTTTCAGTAGCGCCGCCGTCGAGCCGACAAAGTCGGATATGCGGATGATGGGCTGTTTACATTCGGGGTGGGTGATTACCTCCGCTTCGGGGTAGGCGTTCTTCAGCTCCAGGATCTTTTCCAGCGAGAACTTTTCATGGACGTGGCAGGCGCCGTCCCACAGCAACATATTACGCCCCGTTATGCTGTTGATGTAATTGCCCAGGTTGCGGTCGGGGCCGAAGATGATCGGTGTATCTTCCGGGAAGCTTTCCACGATCTGTCGGGCATTGGTCGACGTGACGACGATATCCGTCACCGCCTTGACCGCTGCCGTCGTATTGACATACGAGATGACCGTATGCCCGGGGTGGCGGCTTACGAACGCGGCAAACTCATCCGCCGGACAACTGTCGGCCAACGAGCAGCCGGCTTCGCTGTCCGGTATCAGCACTTTCTTGTCCGGACACAGTATCTTGGCCGTTTCGCCCATAAAATGAACGCCGCACAGGACGATCATATCCGCCTCCGTCCTGCTCGCCCACTGCGCTAACGCCAAACTGTCCCCCACAAAATCAGCGATATCCTGTATATCGCCCGTCTGGTAATAATGGGCTAAAATAATGGCGTTCTTTTCCCTGCACAACGTGCGGATCGCCCCTGCCATATCTTTATCTCTCGTATCCATAGTATGTGCAAAGGTAGGAATATTTTCAATTCGTTGTCATTATGTTTCCTCCTTGACGTTCCGCTTTTGAGTTTTCAACAATCTATTATTATTATCTTTTTTAAAATTGAAATTCAAAAATAATATATGATGTATATGATGTATGGTTGAAATGGTTGAAAGAATTTGGGAATATTTCTTGGCTGTTAGGTTATCAAGAGGGGAGAGGGAGTTATGAAGATGTTATCAACAGTGCCAAATGCTGTTATTTGTATGTATATTAATGTTTTATGGTCTTTTATGGTTACTTTTCAAGAGGTGTTTATAACGTAGGGGTGTGGAAAAAAGGGGGGTGGGGGATTTCTCTTTCCGGTGGATAACGGGTGTTGATACGATGTCATAAAGAAGCCCTATCTTTTGTATGGAAATTGAAATGGAGCGTGGTATAAAAATAATTCCGGCTCTTGCAAGGAAAGTTTTTAATTTCTCTCCACTACTTATCACCTATTTTTTAACCCGATTTCAACACGAAATGGTTACTTTTGCATGACATAGAACGATAGACACGATGCGTAAACTCGGCATAACGGAATTAAAGCGGCTCACTCCCGAAGCCTACAGGGAGAGCGGTAAGATCCCCCTGATCGTTGTACTGGATCATGTAAGGAGCTTAAACAATGTGGGTTCGGTGTTTCGTACAGCCGACGCTTTCAGGGTGGAAGCCCTCTATCTTTGCGGGATAACGGCGCAGCCTCCCCATGCCGAAATACACAAGACGGCGTTGGGGGCGGAAGATACCGTCGACTGGCTCTATTTCAAGGATACGCTGGAGGCGGTCGACAGGCTGAAAAGGGAGGGGTACACCGTCTGCGCCGTCGAACAGGCCGTAGGGAGCGCAATGCTGGACAAGCTGACGCTGGACAGGGGCAAGAAGTATGCCGTCATCTTCGGCAATGAGGTGAAAGGCGTTCAGCAACAGGTCATCGACCGTTGCGACCTGTGCATCGAGATACCCCAGTACGGGACGAAACATTCGTTGAACGTCTCCGTAACAGCAGGAATTGTGATATGGAACCTCTTTAACGAGTTGAGAGTTGAGAATTGAGAGTTGAGAGTTAAGAGGCTCTCGGAGAGAGCTAACATAGCTAGGCAGTAGCCTAAGGCTACTGTATACGAATGGATTACCACCTCCTCCCTCTTGCCTCCATCGGAGGCAAACCTATCGACAGGTGATTCCTCCGATATATTTTTATGACGCATTACACCGGACACCGTAAAACAGGTTTGCCTCCGATGGAGGCAGGGGTAGGGTGATAATCCATTCGTATACAGTAGCCTTAGGCTACTGCCTAGCTATGTTAGCTCTCTCCGAGAGCCTCTTAACTCTATATATGCTCTCGGAGAGAGCACGCCAACTCTCAACTCTCAACTCTCAACTCTCAACTCTCAACTCTCAACTCTCAACTCTCAACTCAAATAAGCTGGTTTTCGACCAGGACTACGATGCGTTCCGTTAGGGCGTCTTTTCCTTTCGGGTCGTATTCGGATTTTAGGCTTGCGCCGAACATGCCGGCGAAGAGGTTCCAGAAGCCGGCGCGGAAGCTGCCCAGGTAGGCTTTCAGCAGGTTGTAGCTGGATTGGTTACATTCCCTGTCGATCAGTTTTATGAGCAGTTTGCCCTGCGTGAAAGTTAGCTTTTTCAGCTCCGGTTTGTATTCTTTGAACAGCTCCTTTTCCATCCGTTTCAAGTGCGCCTGCCGCAGCTTGTCGTTGGGGAGCGTTTCCATGTATTCGTAGGTTTCGATCAGCGTATAGTAGACCATCTTTGCATAGGGGAGGGTGCGCTTCACGTCGCGGATCAGTTTGTAGTAGTTTTCCTCTTCCCTCCGGTTCTTAAACTTCATCTCGGGGTATACGTATACATCCCGAAGATTGACGACGACTACCGTATCCCCGTTTTCAACGATAGCCCTGTGCAGATCGTTCGGAATGGCGTTCCGCCTCATCTTCTGCGCATCTACATGCATAGGGGGGAGTATCATGAACGCCGTTAACGCCAGACTGTACCACTTCATCCGTTTCATGCCGTAAATTTAATGGTTTTATTGATAGGCGCTTTGAAGTGTCGTTCTTTTTTGTAGTTTTGTCTCCATAAAGAATCAAATGAACTGACATCAGGAAATGAACGAAATTATCCTTAACGGGCTACTGAATCTGTTTGCCGTCTTTGCCTCTATCGTAAAGATAGAGAAAGAGCAGGCGATCGAGGCGGTTCATTCCTACCTGTCGAGCCATTTCGGCGTCCGTTCACACAAGGAATATATCGAGCTGTACAACGAACTGCGGAGCATGTACGACGATTCGATGTATGCCATCAACAAAGAAAAGGTAGTCTATAATATATGTAAGCAGATGACGGCGAAGCTGGCGGCGGAGGAGCAACTGTTGCTGCTGGTTCGTTTCATGGAGTTCGCCCGCCGGAACAGCGGCGAGTTTGAGCGCCACCTGCCGATGTTCCGCGCCGTTTCCGAAGTTTTCAATATCCCGGAGGATGAGTTTTCCGATACCCTTTCGTTCCTCGTGGGGGCGCCCTCGTCGGCTATCCTGACGATAAGCGGCGAAGAGAAAGCGGCGGGGCATCATATCCGGCGCGAGGGGATGGAGGGGCATATCCGCGTCTGGCTCATTAGGCGTTTCGGGCGGTATCTCTTTACCTACGAGGGCGGGGGGATGATTTTTATGAACGATATACCGGTGGCTTCCGGCATCTTTTATACCTGGCAACACAGCGGCGTGGTGAAGGGGCCGCATATCCTCCCCGTCTATTTCAGCGATTTACAGGCTGTCTTCAATAAGGATAAACAGGCGGGGCACGTCTTCCTTTCGGGGAGGGACGTCCGCTTCTCTTTCAGCCATTCCACCGCCGGGCTGCACAACTTCTCGTTCGACCTTGAGTCGGGGCAGCTGGTCGCCATTATGGGCGGAAGCGGGGTGGGGAAGTCTACGCTGCTGGGTATCCTGAACGGGAATATCCGTCCCGACAGCGGGACGGTCACCCTCAACGGCTATCCGGTGGATACGCCCGGGACGCGGCAGTTGATCGGCTTTGTACCGCAGGACGATTTGCTGATCGAGGAGCTTACCGTGTATCAGAACCTGTGGTTTACGGCGCGTTTCTGTTTCGACGGCCTGTCGGGGGAAGAGATCGAACGGCGCGTGAACCAGGCGTTGAAAGACCTGTCGCTAACCGACATCAAAGACCTCGAAGTCGGCTCGCCCATCCGCAAGACCATCAGCGGCGGACAGCGTAAACGGCTCAACATCGCCTTGGAGCTTATCCGCGAGCCGGCAGTCCTCTACCTGGACGAACCCACCTCGGGGCTCTCCTCTTCCGACTCCGAAAAGGTGATGATGCTGCTGAAAGAACAGACCCACAAGGGGAAACTGATCGTGGTCAACATCCACCAGCCCTCTTCCGAGATATACAAGCTGTTCGACCGCCTCTGGCTACTGGACAAGGGCGGCTATCCCGTCTACGACGGCAATCCGATCGAGGCGGTCACCTATTTCAAACATGCGGCGAAGTACACCGACCAGGGCATCAGTGTATGCAGCGCCTGCGGGAACGTCAATCCCGAACTGATCCTGAATATCATCGACTCAAAGATGATCGACGATTCGGGGAACCAGACGGATAGCCGCAAGTTCACCCCCGAAGAGTGGCACGGGATGTACCTGGAGGCGCGCCCCTCATTCCCGGCGGTAAAGAGGGAGGCGCTGCCCGGCAATAAACAGAAGAACCCCTCATGGCTGAAGCAGTTCCTGATCTTTTCGGAGCGGAACGTCCTGACGAAGCTCACCGACCTGCAATACCTCTCCATCGCCCTGCTCGAAGCCCCTTTGCTGGCCTGGATCGTCGCCCTGCTGACCAAGTTCGCCCCCGACGGGCAGTATACCCTGCTGGGGAATAAGAACTTCGTTTCCTATATCTTTATGTCGATCATCGTCGTCACGTTCATCGGGTTAAGCATCAGTGCGGAAGAGATCATCAAAGACCGGACGATCCTGAAGCGGGAGCGTTTCCTGCGCTTGAGCCGGAGCAGCTATTTGAGCGCGAAGATGTTCTACCTGTTTGTCCTGTCGGGCGTCCAAACCCTGCTGTTTATCCTCGTCGGGAATAGCATCATCGAAGTGGGGCGCGAGATGTTTACTGCCTGGTGGGTGGCGTTATGGACGGCCGCTTTCCTGGCGAACCTGACGGGGCTATGGCTTTCGCAGACGCTCAATTCGATCGTTTCGATCTATATCACGATCCCTTTACTGCTGATCCCGCAGATATTGCTCTGCGGCCTGGTGATCCCTTTCGGGGACTTGAATACCAAAGCGGGCGATACGAACCTGGTACCTTTGATCGGCGAAGCGATCCCCTCCCGTTGGGCGTTCGAGGCGTTGATGACGGAGCAGTTTACGGAGAATAGCTATAACCGGCTCTTTTTCCCGATAGAGAAAGAAAAGTTCGCGGCGCAGTACTACAAAGACATCCACCTGCCCGAAGTGCGCCGCCTGGCGGAGGAATATGCCAAGGGCGAGCTTTCGGTGAAGCAGGCCGTCGACAATGAGATGCGCATCCTTGGGCGGGCGGCGCGTATCCAGGCTCCTCTTCCCGGCGAGCCGTATGCCTTTTACCTGGACAGAGCCGACTCCGCCTTGCGCGTCCGGGCGCACAACTTCACCGCCTACATGGATCAAACCCTGCAAAAACAGGCCGGCGAAAAGGGCGGCGAATGGATCAACAGGCAGAGGCAAACCTATCATAACGAGGCGGTCGAGGCGCTGGTGACGGGGCAGGGAAACCGCTTCTTCAAACGAGCCGGCCACCGCATCTATCCCCGGATAGGACAAATTTACCTGCCGCCGGAGAATAGCTGGGGACGGGCGCCGTTCTATAGCCACCGGAAACAGGTAGGAGGCTATTCCTTTTCGACCTATTCGTTTAATTTAATGGTTCTCTATTCCTTTGCGGTTTTAGTTATAATGGCTATATTCGCGGAGATTCCAGGGAGATACCTCAGAAGCAGAAATGAATTTTAAAAATAAAAGAGCGTAAATTTAATTAGAGAAACAACAATGGAAAAAAGAATGATGAGCCTGCTCGTTGCAGCAGCATTTATGTTTAGTTTGACGGCATGTAGCGGCGCGAAAAAGCAGGGAGAAGAAACCGCCGCCCAAGCGGAAGAGGCCGCCGTTATCGCAGGAAGCGTCCCCAAAAGCCTGTTGGCCGAAGAGGTGAAAACGGAGACCGTCCAGTTGCTGAGAGACCTGCCGGATTCGGATATTCCCTACCGCATGGCCACCGGCGAAGTGAAAATGGGAGTGGGCGACCTGTCGTATATGTTGCCGGTATCGAAAGCGTCCGAATTGACGACGCCGGCGCAGAAAGCCCGCGCTATCGGGATCTATTTCGCCGACTACAACATCCTCAAAGCGTTGGGACAGCCGACCGCCGACGTGGAGGGCGTATTGGCCAAGCTGACCTCCGGCCTCAACATCACCTACCTGCTGAATATCCTCCAGCAGGAGCCGCCTGCGCCCTCGTCCCACGACGAGTACGCCAAGTTCCTCGAAGAGCGGGAAGACCGGATCATTGAAGCGCTGGCAGCCGACGACAAGGTGGATATCCAGATCGAACTGCTTGGCGGCCTGACAGCCGAACTGGCGCTCGTCTATGCCAACCCGTCGCTGGTGGTACAGGGCGACGTCGCCACCGCCGGGCTGACCGATAACCAACTGAAGCGGTTGGACATACTGGGGCAGATCACCGCCGACCTGGCCGCCTATTACCCCGACCTGGCACAGTTGGCCGACATCATCAGCCCCTTAAAAGATAAAGTGGCCTCCGTCAAGGCAGCCCGCAACGCCAATGCCGAAATCACCGGTATCCGCGACGCCCTGCTGAAGTAAAGAGTATTCCCCTTTCCCCTCAGTGTCCGTTATAGATAATGGATAGCAGGGTGATATCATCCGATTGAACGGTTCCGTCGGCGAAGTCGTCGATGGAGCCGGCCACTCTCCTGACCATCTCTTCGGGGTGGCATCCTTTCATGGCTTGGCAGCGTTCCATGAGGCGTGCGTTGCCGTAAGGCTCCTTGCGGAGGTTCATCGCTTCGGTCACGCCGTCGGTATAGAGGAAGAGGCTGTCGCCCGGGCGGAGGATGGCCTCTTTTTCGTGAAACGCCGTATCGGGGTATGCGCCGAGAATCATATCGTTCGTCAGCGGGAGAAACGACACCTCCCCCTCCTTGCGGATCAGGACGGGGGGATTATGCCCTGCATTGCAATAGGTAACGGCGCCCGATTGGATGTCCATGATACCGTAAAAGGCGGTGACGAACATATCGTTTACGCTCTCCTGGCAAAGGATCCGGTTGGAACGCATCATGCATTGGGAGGCGGAGTTTTCGGCGAGGGCGATAGCGCGGATCACCGTACGGCTGATCGCCATAAAGATAGCGGCGGGGATGCCTTTCCCCGACACGTCGGCCACGACGAAGCCCAGCCGTTCGCCGTCGATCAGGAAGAAATCATAGAAATCACCCCCCACGTAGGCGGCGGCATTCATGGAGGCATAGATATCGAATGTCGGCAGCGCGGGGAAGGGGGGGAACTTCTTGGGGAGGATGGTCTCCTGTATCTCTTTTGCCACTTTCAGGTCCGACTGTATCGACTTGAGCTGCGTATGCTCTTTCTGGGCGTTCTTGATAAAGGCGATCTGCTCTATCGCCTTTTCGATCGTACATTCCATATCTTCGAGGTTGATCGGCTTTGTGGTAAAGTCGAACGCTCCCCTGTTCATGGCTGTACGGATGTTCTCCATATCCCCGTAGGCGGAGACCATGATGCATTTCAATGCCGGGTTGCGCATCTCGTTTATGCGGGTCAGCAGGGTCAGCCCATCCATTTCAGGCATATTGATATCACTCAGGATGATGTCGAAATCAGGGTGTGCGAGGAGCATTTGCAAGGCTTCCACACCGTTGTGCGCAAAGGAAAAGGCGTACTCTCCCCGTTTGATTTTCCGGCGGAAATACTGGGTCAGCAGTATTTCCATATCCTGTTCGTCGTCGACGCTTAAAATCTTGACTGGCATAGCTTTTATTTCTTTTGTGATAGGGGAAGTGAAATCGTGAAACGGGTAAACTCGTTGACCTTCGTTTCCATTTCGATCGTTCCGTTATGTTTACCTTCGATGATTGATTTGCTGATGGAAAGCCCCAGCCCCGTTCCTTCGCCGATGGGCTTGGTCGTAAAAAAGGGGGTGTATAGCTTTTCGTTTACTTCGTCGGGGATGCCGGTGCCGTTGTCTTCGATGACGAGGCGAACCTGCTCCCCCTCTTTCCTTACGCTCACCTTTATGGCGGGCGAATAGGAGCTATCCGAAGCCGCTTTCAGCTTGCTGTAGACGGCGTAGCAGGCATTGTTCATGATGTTGAGGACGGCACGGCTCATGTCTTGCGGGATGATGTCGACGAGGGGGATATCCTCTTCGTACTCTTCCCGGATGCTGACGTTGAAATTCTTGTAGCCGGCTCTTACGGCATGGTAGGAGAGCCAGACGTATTCGTGGACAAGCTCCCTCAGGTCGGTCGGCAGATAGTCGTCTTTCCCGCGCGAATAGAGGAGGATGCCCCGTATGATGTTGGATACGCGGTTGCCGTTTTCCTCTATCTTGGCGATATTGCCTTTCAGGTCGGAGAGGATGTCGTCGATCTCCTCTTTGGACGCTTCGGGAAAGGCCTCCCGCACTTCCGAAAGCGCCTCTTCCAGGTCTTTCAACAGTTTGGAAGAGAGCTTGCTGAAGTTGATGACAAAATTCAGGGGATTCTGTATTTCGTGAACGATACCGGCGCTGAGCATGCCCAGGGAGGCCAGTTTCTCCTGTTGGCTGATCTGCTGTTCCAGGTGTTCTATTCGTTTATTCAAGTCGTTCATTGTCTTCGGTGTTATCTGTATTGTCTGTATTATCTGTATTCTGATGAATGGGTATGGTGATGGTCAGTTCGCAAAATTGGTTTTTCTCGCTCCTTACCGCTATCGAACCTTTATGGTTGAGGATGGCTTCACGGGTGATGTATAGCCCTATTCCGGCGGCTTCGGCGGTGGGCTTGGTCGTGAAGAAAGGCTCGAAGATCTTGTCTTTGATGTTGTCTTCCAAGCCTGTGCCATTGTCGTGGATGGTGATGACGATCATGCCCTCCCGCTTCTCCAGCCCAACGGACAGCGTAGGGGTAAACGTCGTCTCTTTCCCGGCCTTTTTCAACAGGGCGTACATGCTGTTTTTGAGGATGTGAAGCAATGCCTTGCTCATCTGCTCGATGTTCAGGTCGATCATCAGCGCCAGGGTAAGCCCCTTGAACGTGATGCGTATTTGCTTCTCTTCGATCTCTTTGGCGAAGAGCTTGGCGACGACGTCGATATTCACCTTGCAAAGGTTGTTGATATCTGTGGCGGCCATCTTGCCTTTCCGGTCTTTCAGCAGCTCTTCCATGGCTTTCACGATGCGGACGGTATTGGCGCCGTGTTCGCCTATTTTGGCGAGGTTTCCGCTGATCATGCCGACGACCTCCAGCGTTTCGTCATACGTCTCCCTTGTCGGGGCGGCTTCCGAGCGCAGGTTCTTCTCCAGGTCTTGGATCAGTTCGACGGAGAGGCCGGCGAAGTTGTTGATGTAATTCAGCGGGTTGAGGATCCGGTCGACTAACCCTTTGGTCAGCAACCCTACGGTGGCGAAGCGTTCGCTGCGTACCAACTCGTCCTGTGCTTCGGCCAGCGCCGCCAACGCTGCCGATAGCTTTTCGGACTCCATCAACACCTGGTCGCGCTGCACACGCAGCTCGACGGTCTGCTCTTCGACCACTTTGGCCAGGTATTCTTTTTGCCTGAGCCGCTTTCCCATTATTTTTTTGGACACATAAAGGGTGATCAGGATGATGCAAAGGATCATCTTGACGGCAGAGTGCTGGTCGTAATAGAAAGCGGCGACGGTCAGGACGACACCCGCCAGGGTGATCCGTTCGATATTCCGTATCCTCTGCCTTAATTTGGCGATGTCTTTGATGTTGAAGTCGGGCATACGCTATGGGTGTATCAGTTTTACCATGGTTAATACATTCCTGTTTCCTACGCGGCGGTACGACACCTCGGTCATCAGCTGCTTGACCAGGAAAGCGCCCAACCCTCCGACGGGGCGTTCCTCGAGGGGCAGTGAAATATCGGGATCCTTACTGGCCGTGAGGTCGAAAGGCCGGCCGTAATCGGTTATGACGACGGTCACCTTTTCTTCGTTGCAATCCAGGCGGACAAAGATATCCTTATCCACCTCTCCCGGGTAGGCATACAGGATGGCGTTCACGACGGCCTCTTCGACGGCCAGCTTCAGGCTCATCAGGGCGGAGGCGCTTAAGGCGAGTTCCCCGGCGGCTTGCCGGAGGTATTCGTTTACTCGCGCCAACTGGCCGATTTCGTTCTTTATGTGTAGGGGGTCTGCCATCTTTCCTGTAGGGTGGGGGAGGGGGGTTACCTGAAAAGGGTTACTCAATAGTCAGTATGGAAGAGAAGCCGGTGATATGGAATATCTCCATAATCTCCTGCCGGATATTTTTCAGCCTCAGCGTACCTCCTTTGTTTTTCATCCCTTTCTGCAGGGTAAGGAGAAGCCGGAGCCCGGCGCTGCTGATATAGGTCAGCCCTTCCCCATTCAAGACGACGTTGTTTTGCTCCTCTTTCAATGCTTTCTGTATCTCTTTTTCAAACTCGGCAGCCGTTAGCGTGTCTAATTGCCCGGAAAGGCTGATCGTCATCTCCAATCCGTTTTCCACTGTTATTTTCATACTGTTCACGATATAAAGATCAATAAAGAACAAAAATAGCATTAATCCTTGTTCCTCCTGTCATATCCGGAATATATTTTACGATAAAACGCTTTTTTACACAATTGTTTATCCCTCAAAAAACTTAAGTGGCTTAAGAATCTTAAGGATCTTAAGAATCTTAAGAATAAATCTGGTTTATTGGGTACTTATAATGACGATGAATCGCAATCGTATGAAAATCAGGATATCCCGTAGCCGTACACCATACGGCTACGGGCAAACACCAAACGATCCGCCGCATCTTACCTGAAAAGGATTTGCTTCCGGTTTCTCTTCGCACGCAGGGAGAGGTGCAGGAAATTCCGTTTCGGGTACAGGATCGCCCGGTCGAACGGCAATTCGGCAGCCAGCAATACCCCCAGCAATACCTCGGCGCGATCTTCCGCCACACAGTCGGCAGCCTCCCCTTTCACATGCTGCGAAGAGGGCGCGCCTCCCACCAGTTTGTTCAGTTCAGGACACCGGTACCCGCTGCTGATGCGGATCGGTTTGCCATACGCCAGGCGCAAAGGCTGAAGCAACCGCTTCACCAACTCCTCCATCGCCACTACCTCTTTTTCCCCGGGCTCATTCTCTATCCCCCGATCCTCCGCAGTACGGCTATGGATCATCTCCGCCCAACTAAAATCCCTGCTTATCCTATTAAATACTTTCATCTGATATAAATTCGTAATTGATAATTCGTAATTCGTAATTGATAAGTGTTAATCCGCATGCGGGCGTTCACAACCGGCCTCTTCATTCTCATCTTCTTTCTCCGTTTCCGTTTCGAACGTGACGCGCGAATTGGTTTCGCGCAGGCTCGCTCCCGGCGAAAAGATGATACGCGCCCTCTTCACGTTCGCGGCTGAGAACGCTTTCGCCGTCTCCGTCCCCTCGGTGCTGACCGACAGCCGGAAATTACCGAACTCACCCAACTGCACGATACTGCCCGAGCGCAACTCTACGCGCATCACCCAGTTCAGCGAATCCAGGGTCGCCTTGATATCCGCGCTCGATATGGAGCTCCGCGCCGAAACCAGTTCACACAATTTCTCCATGTCGCAATAGCCGCTCGACTTGACGACACCATACGTTTTCACTTTTCCCGCTTCATCTCCGAAACGAATCTCACGCTGTACTTTTTTGATTTTTATTGCCATAAGGCGTTACTTGTTTAATTGTTTATGTGCCCCACTATTGAAACACGGCGCAAAGGTAAAAGGGCGTCAACTGTTAAAACTGCCGCAATACGTCTGTATTCCGAGGGGGTAAACGGGGAATGGGGAAAAGGGATTTCATTTACTTACAGCGTGATAGAGGAATAAAACGCTCCTTTTTCAGTTTAACACTTCGACATATCGCAGCAGCTCCAGTATCTCTTCGGGATAGAAGCCCGAATCCCGCAGCTGGTCGCTCAACACCCTCACTTTCACCGATAACCGGAAAACCAAAAGCAGGCAAAACGAGAAATGGTT
>JAISRY010000150.1 GCA_031273385.1 Tannerellaceae bacterium
ATGATAATTACGTTATCACCACAATCAACATGCGGCGTAAAATTGGGCTTGTACTTCCCACGCAAAAGCTTCGCAACTTTTGAGCAGATACGTCCCAAAGATTGCCCGGTTGCATCTACGACAACCCATTCTTTATTTACAGTTGCTCTGTTGGCAGAAATGGTCTTAAAACTTAAAGTATCCACTTGCTTAAAATGATTTTAATTAATAAACTCTTAACTATTGGATAATATTCGGCTTGCAAAGGTACGGCATTTCTTGGAAATAAAAAACATTTGTGCATCTTTTTCATCGAAAGAAATAGCCTAACGAAAAAGTGGCGTTGTTTTGGAACACGGGATATTCACCCTCGTGCTTTACCGCCCGCCTGTCGAACGTGCCACAAAGCACGGCGATAGAGAAGAACACTTTCCTGTATTCGACGCTGATTCCCACATTGGCGCCCAGGTCAAACGCGTCGGGATCTTTCTTCACGACGTCGGGCGCGGGGCTCTCTCCCATGCCCTTTATCGTCGTTTCGCCAAAGAGGTGAAAGTCTAACGCCGGGCCGCCGTAGACAGCCAGCTTCACCCCCGCCGGCATCGGGATATTAAAGGCCACGTCGAGTGGCAGCTGGATGGCATACCCTCCGTATTTGGCATGCGCCTGATAGGCGCCTGATTCGTCGGGCCTGGATAGGTAGGCGCCTCCCTGAAAGGCGAGGGAGAGTTCGGGGCGAAAGGAAAACCGCCGGTAGAACGGTATATCGGCTAAACCGGCAATAGAGAACCCCAGCCGTGCGCCGGGACGGTAATCCAGGTCAATCCGTTGTGTCAACGCAGAATAGGCCAACCCCGCGCGGACGCCATACCTTACCTGTGCAGCGGCAGGCAACGCCAACATAACCACTGCACTTATCATTAGTCCTGTTTTTCTTACACCTCTATACATTATATATATCACATCTATTTTCAAAACAAAGGTAATACAGTCCGCGCACATACACAATGGAATCTTTATTTTAATTAGATAATCCCACAAATGTATGCTGTATAACATAGTGAGAATGAGTGCAGAGCAATGTGTTTGTGTCGTATCTTTGTAATAAAATTAGGTAAAATTCATCATTGACATCTGTGGATTTTTCTTTTTTTTTGCATGTAGTTCTGATAGAACTCTGGCAAAAAAATCCACGTAAACAGTACGTTTCAGCCCATCATCCCCTTTTTTTATCCTTTGGTTCACTTTGAACAAACACCTACAAATCATCTACTTACATATCATCGATTACTAGAGTTCTATCAGAACTCAGGCACAAAAAAAGCCAATTTGGATATTTTTTGGTCTTCTGTGTGCTATGTTTAACTACTAAATAATGACGATTATGAATTTTTTGAAAAGACGATTAGCCTTTACTTTAGGGATTCTATCCCTTTTGCCGTGCGTGATTGAAGCGCAAAGTCAAACAGACGCCATCCCTTTCAGGCGTAGTTCGTTGTACACCTTTATCGTGAAAACGGACAAGGATAGTGTGAGGGTCGATAAAGCAGTGGAAGGTAGCGGAAACGTGATACTGGATGTTGCCGGTAGCCTGGCCGCCAAAAAAGAGGCGACGGCGGAAGACAGTATCCCCAAGTCGGAACTGATTCTGAACGTTTTCACCGCTATCCCCATCCCGGATCAGTTCAACGACCACAACCTGCCGGTCAGGGTGATGGATTTTGACCTTATCCCCGTCACAAAGGAAGAAATAGACGAGGCTAACAGGGAAACCGTAGGCGAGAAGAAAACAAGCGGTTTCGGCCGTTTTATGAAAGCGACGGGAGAAGCAAGCCTTTCCGCCGTTTCAAGTGGGACGATCAGCGTAGATACCCTGCCGAACATCAACACACAGTTGCCGGCGGTACTCAAGAAGTTTATAGCCTCGGAGAATATCCCCGCCCGCTTAGTGGGCAAATGGTATAACTATACGGGAGAAAAACGCCCCCACCCTTTCCTCTCCAACGTCGATGTATACTACGATATGAGCCTGATACAGGAAAGGGGGTTATACAACGCTTCGGCAGAAGATAAGGCGACTGTGAGCGGCGCCGAACAGGGAGAGTATATCCTGAAAGACGCCGGAAAATCATTAATACCCAACACGTTCGTCATGGCGCTGTATTTGCAGTACCTGCGTACAGAGGAGACGTTGGCAAAAGCCCAGGGCGTAGCGACGGGCGTTTCAGGCGTCGTGGGAGGCGTCTTCGGTAAAGGCGCCGGGGATTTAGCCCTGGCGGGCACACAGGTAGCCGGGGCGATTGCCGGTATAGCAGCCGGAAGCGGCTACTCGGTACAGGCTACTTCGTACCTCTACCAATTGGTATGGGACGACGAAAAACGGATGCAGTTCGAAAGCTACCTGGACAAACCCATCGAAGAGTTGATCGCCTCTGGAATATGCGAACTGCAATTTGTCGGCAAGGATAAGAAAAGCGCCATCATAAGAAGCAGCCGCTTCTCTAAAAAGCCGGAGAGCGACCTGGTGAAACGTGCCACCGCGCGCGCCATCGACGCCGTTATCGCCAAACTGCAAAACGAATACGACGTGTTCAAGACAAAAGCGAAAATAGCGAAAATAGATGAGGAAAACGGATGGGTATATGCCGCCATCGGACTGAAAGAGGGTATCGAAAAGGGAGATGTATATGCCGTATTAGAAGCGACGTACGATAAGGCGACCGAAGAGGTGTCGTTCAAAAAAGTAGGTACCGTAAAAGCGGAGGGAAAGCAGATCTGGGACAACCGCTACGAAGCCGACGAAGAGATAGCGGAAGACCTTGAAAGCGGCGAAATAAAGGAAAAACCCACCCTTACGGCAACAGCTTTCAGCGGACGGGTGAAAAACCTCCATACCGGAATGTACCTGCAATTGGAAAAGAAAAAATAGAGAATATGAAAAGAAGAAGTATCATCATCGTATGCGCCCTTTTATGCCTGGCCGTCTTCCGGCCGGGACAGGCGAAAGACAAAAAAGAGAAAGAACCCTTGCGGTTGGAGATAGAGTGTGCCACCGGAGCCGCCGGATTCGGCGTAGAGGGACGGGAAAACACCAACCTGATATTCGCATGGGTATATGTGGAAAAGGCGGATGTATCCATCGACGTGATAAAAGAGGCGGCTGTGCGCGGCATCCTTTTCAGGGGATACGGCGAGATCAGGGGATGCCAGGGGCAATCGCCATTGGTCGCAACGCCGAACGCCGAACAGCAGTATGCCGACTTTTTCAATGCCTTTTTCGCTCCGGGCGGGAAATACCTGGAGTTTGCGACGACGCTGACCACCTCCCTTGAGGTGTTCAAACTCTCGAAAAAGGAATACAAAGTGGGTATGCCTGTTTCTGTAGCCAGGGGTAATCTGAGGAAATACCTCGAAGCGGAGGGGATTGTCAAAAAGTTAGATGCAGGTTTTTAAAACGCGTAACGATATGAAACGATCCATATTGGCAGGAATCTCCCTGCTCTGCTTTTTGACGCTGGCGTCATGCAAAAATACGACCTCCGTCGCCTCGTTCAGCGTGTCGGAAACGGAATGTCTGGGCGTAGAACTTGACGGTTCGCAGACTGTACGCGCCTGGGGAACGGGGCGCGACAAGGCCGACGCCGTAGAGCAAGCCCGCAAAAACGCCGTGTACGACATCCTCTTCAAGGGAATCCGGGGAGGCGTTGGCGGATGCGCCGTAAGGCCGTTGCTGACCGAAGTAAATGCCGCCGAACGGCATGAACGCTACTTCAACGCCTTTTTCAAAGACAGGGGAGAGTACCGGAAATACGCCAGTCAGAAAGATGAGAGAAGCGGCTCGAAGATCTCCGAATCCAACCAGAGTCAGGTGAAATACGGCGTCGTGGTGCGCGTACTCCGTTCGGAGTTGAAAGAGAAACTAATACAGGATGGAATTATAAAAGAATAAATCAGAAATAGATATGAGAAAATACATGTTGCTGTTGTGTGTAATAGGGGCTTGTTTATCGGCTTTCGGACAGGCTCGCAAACCGACACTGATGGTCGTTCCCGGTCAGGGATGGTGCTACAAGAATAACTATAAGACGACGTACGACAATCAGGGGGTCGAGGCAAGCATACCCGATTATCAAAGGGCGCTGCTGGAAGATAAAGACTTGAGGAATGTCATTACACAGATTGGTATTTTAATGACAGACAGGGGGTTCCCGTTGCAATCGCTGGAAGCCACGCTCAATTCGCTGGCCACAGAAGCGGCGGAAAACGAACTGACGCGCTCGGCAAGCGGCGAGGGCTTAGCCGAATCACCCCTGGACGCGCTAAACCGCAGGGCAAAGGCAGATATACGCCTGGAAATAGAATGGTCGGTCGAGGTGTCGGGATTCAACCAGATTGTGACCTATAACCTGGTCGGGATGGATGCCTATACGAATGTACAGATTGCCGCTGCGTTAGGGGTCAGCGCCCCGTCCTCATCAACGCCTTTGCCTGTTTTGCTGAAAGAGGCCGTCAATGCGAATATGGATAACTTCAACAGTCAGTTGCAGGCGCATTTCGACAATATGTTCGCAAACGGACGTGAGGTGATCATAGATATCAGGCTCTTCAACGGAGCCGACTTCGACCTGGAAACGGAATACGACGGATATGCCCTGTCGGAGATCATCGAAGAATGGATCGACCAAAATACGGTCGAAAGGCGTTTCAGCAAAGTCGGGGGAAGCGAAAACTACCTGAAGTTCAACCAGGTTCGCATCCCTTTGTTCAACGCCAGCGGCAGAGCGATAGACGCGGAGGGGTTTGTCAGGGAGCTAAGGCGCTTCCTCGGCAGGGATCCGTATAATTTACCCGGCAAAGTACAACCGAAAGGGCTGGGGCAATGTGTTTTGATTTTGGGAGATAAATAATAAACAGGCCGTACATATATGAACATACATGGACTATTAACCGCTTGCTTTTTGCTGATCGGCGTTCCGGCTATGAGCCAACGGACGCTGACGCAAAAAGATGCCATCGCCATCACCCCTGTGGTCAGCGATGAACTGCACCTGCCCTCGGGCGTACTCAGTATCCTGGAAACCAAAACGAGGCAGATGCTGACCTCCAACGGACTGGCCAACTACTCGGAACGGTTCGTCCTGGTACCGAACATCACCGTGTTGACAAAGAACGTAACCCCTACCGCTCCCCCCATGTTCTCTATGGAGCTGGAGATCTCTTTCTACGTGCTGGATGCCGTGGAGGGAACGATTATGAACGAAATAAGCTATACCAAAAAGGGGATAAACCGCGAGGAACACAAGGCTTTCATTCAGGCGATCAACGAGATCAACCCCCGTTCGGCGGAAGTGAAACGCTTCATTGACGCCACCAAGGAGCGCCTCATCGAGTACTACAAAATGCGTACGCCCGTTCTGCTCAAACAGGCGGAAGCCCTGGCGGCGCAAAGCAAGTACGAAGATGCGCTGATGGTACTGTCCAATATCCCCGAAAACATGGAGGGCTACGAGGTGGTGGCCGGCGCCATGGCGTCGATCCATAAACAGTACGTCAACCGCGAAGCGGATTTCCTGATCAATGAGGCAAAGGGCTATCTGACGACAAAAAAATACCCCGAAGCGATGGAGGCGTTGGCACAAGTAGACCCGTTGAGCGACCGCTATAAAACGGCCATCTCCATGGTAGACCAGCTCAAAGCCTCTATCGAAGCCCGCGAAAGAGCCGCCCGCGCCGCCGTCGAAGAAAAGGAAAAGGCCGCCATTGCCCGCCAGATGCAAATCTACGAAGACAAGAAAGCCGCCGCCCAAAAAGCGCACGACGACCAGGTAGAGATCACCAAACTCTCCATCGCCGCCTCGCGGGATGT
>JAISRY010000152.1 GCA_031273385.1 Tannerellaceae bacterium
CAACTTTCTTTTCATAAACACTCTTTTAATTAATAAATAAACACACTTTTTCTACATTACATGGCATTATGATTCATTGGCGCATCCATAAAGCGCCCTCCGAAGAATAATGCAAAAAGACAAAAAAATGACTCACCCCCTTTAAACAGGAGCGAGCCGACGTACATATATATATAAGGTAAACTAAAACCAGATTGCGGTATGCGGTTGTTATGTGTGTGTGTGTGTGTGTGTGTGTGTGTGTGTGTGTGTTACGCAATAAATTGAAACACACAAGAAAAGGGTGTTAAAAAAGGCTTTTAATCCAGCCGGAAATGCTATGTCAAGACCTGTTTTCACTGTTATAGAAATAATCAGTTAGTATATCTACGCACAAATATAAAAACAAATTATTAATATTATACACTATTTACTGTCTTTTTTCTACGAAGAATAAAAAAAGTAAAACAAAAGGGCTGCATATGCCCCAGAAGTCGATTTTCAATTCAAATTATCGTTCTTCATTGATGCCCGAAAAGCATAATTCCCATAAGAGCCCACCCAAAAACCCTGAAGCCCTTTCTCATAACGACGACGAATCATAATCGCACGAAAATCAACGTCTAGCGCCCGTCATTGCGAGTACCCAATAAACCAGGTTTATCAAAAAGGAAAATGACGGCGATTGCTTGATTTCCAGACGATTATAATTAAGTGGTACCCGTCATTGCGAACGCAGTGAAGCAATCCCGAGGTGGGACACACAGACGCACTTCTGGATTGCTTCACTGCGTTCGCAATGACGGGTACTATTTGATTTTCAGACAATTGTAATTCGTCGTCATTATAAACGAAGTGAAGCAATCCAGGAGGTGTGTATGTTTCGCCCTCTGAATTGCTTCACTGCGTTCGCAATGACGGGATAATCAAGGGTTTAGCCGGACGAAAAATAGCTCCAGACCCGTTTAAATTTGCTCCCGTCCGAAAAAAAATAGCTCCCGTCCCATTTCAAATTGCTCCCGACCTATTTCAAATTGCTCCCGTCCCATTTTTAATAGCTTCCATCCTAATAAAGTTATAGCTAATTCGGCTGTTTTACAGAAGAGAAGAAGCTTAAAAGTGTACAGAAGTAATCGGTTTACAACGGTAACGGCGCATATTTGCTCCTTATTGATATACAAATGTAACCGGATTTGTATTGAATTGCTCGTGTTACACTTGTATACAGGTCTGTTTGTATAGATATGTCATGGGAATCTATATTAAATGGGAATAACGCCAATATTGCTTATAATAGGACTAAACCCAGGTGATTAGCCAGCGATTACAAATAAAAGCTTTAGGAATATATGCGGGTTAGGTATACATTTGTAACAAGACCGGTGGGAATACGCTTTATATTAAGCAATAATACGCTAATAAACAGGAAAATGGTCGTTATACGGGAAGTATTTCTTCTACTGTATCAACCTGGTTTATTTTGCTTGTTTATGAATGTGTATTTCTCGTTCGCCGGCGGCGATTACATTTGTGTCAATTTATTTTTATATCAGTAAACTTGATTATTGGAGAAATGTGTTTATATTTGTAGCAGCTTGTTTTATCATTATATTTAGTCGTATGAAAGATCGTATTTTAAAAGTTATGGAGCATGAAGCGATGAATCCTGCCAAGTTTGCTGAAACGATCGGCATCCAGCGGTCTGCTATGTCCCATATTATTTCGGGGAGGAATAATCCAAGCCTGGATGTGGTTATGAAGATACTGGAGCGGTTTACTTATGTGGATTCCGATTGGTTGCTTTCCGGTAAAGGGGAAATGCTTCGTGACGGCAGCACAGCGGCGCCCGATTTGTTCTCAAAAACGCCCATAAATCCGCCCAGGGTACAGGTCGTTCCCGAATATCGCAGGGAAAAGGGGGTTGAGAGCCCCAGAATGGATACTAAACAGACTGAAAATGATTCGGTTATCAGGGTAAAAACCGAGTCTAAGAATGTGACCAAAATTATGATCTTTTACTCGGATAATACCTACGACACCTTTATTTCCGAAAAAAACAGGAAAGAGTAGCGGTAAAGCGAGGGATACACCAGCCGAATCGTTTATCTTTGCATCTTATATAAGAGTCGTTATAAAAGTATGAAGAAGTATGTGTTACAGATGAGGGTGACGGAAAACAACCTCCTTCACGAAAATTACTGCCTGCTTAAACTCACGTCGGACGATACGTTGCCGGATATGCTTCCCGGGCAATTCGTTGAAGTTTTGGTGGATCAATCCCCTACGACGTTTCTTCGCCGCCCGCTTTCCATCCATTATGTGGACAGAGGGAGGAATGAGCTGTGGCTGCTGATCCAATTCGTTGGGGAGGGCACGCGAAGCCTGGGGAGATACCGCGTGGGCGATCCGGTAAATGTCATAGCGCCGCTGGGCAACGGCTTTACGGTTCCCGATGGGCTTTCCGACCGGCAGAAATTGCTCTTGGTGGGCGGTGGAGCGGGCGTTGCCCCGATGCTGTTTCTCGGCGCATACCTGAAAGAAAGGGGGGGCGAACCGCTGTTTTTGTTGGGCGCGCGGTCGGGAAAGGAGCTGATACAGTTGGACGACTTCCGGAGAACGGGGAAAACATACGTCACGACGGAAGATCACTCTTCCGGCGAAAAGGGGTATGTGACAGACCATTCCATACTGAAGACGACCCGTTTCGACCGGATTTACGCCTGCGGCCCCAAGCCCATGATGGAAGCCGTGGCACGCTATGCCGCCTCTGCGTCCGTCCCGTGCGAAGTATCCCTGGAGAATACCATGGCTTGCGGGATCGGCGCCTGTTTATGTTGTGTCGAAGATACAAAAGAGGGACATCTATGCGTATGCACAGACGGACCGGTATTCAATATAGAAAGATTAAGATGGCTGAATTAAAGGTACAGATAAAAAATTTGTCGCTGAAGAACCCCGTCATGACGGCTTCGGGGACGTTCGGATACGGCGTTGAGTATGCCGACTTTATGGACATCGAACGGTTGGGGGGCGTCATCGTAAAAGGGACGACGTCCGAACACCGCGAGGGGAATCCTTACCCCCGGATGGCGGAAACGGCGGCGGGCATGTTGAATGCCGTAGGGCTTCAGAACAAAGGGGTCGACTATTTTATCGACACGATATATCCCCGTATCCGGGCGTATGCGACAGAGATGATCGTCAATGTCAGCGGTTCGTCTATCGAATCGTATGTGGAATGTGCGGGGAAGATTGCCGGATTGGAACGGATACGGGCGATCGAGCTGAACATCTCGTGCCCGAACGTCAAGCAGGGCGGCATGGCCTTTGGCGTGACATGTTCGGGCGCTGCCGAAGTGGTGCGGGCCGTCAGGCGGGTATATCCCAAAACATTGATCGTGAAGCTCTCTCCCAACGTGACCGATATCGCCGAGATAGCGAAAGCGGTGGAAGCGGAGGGCGCCGACTCCGTATCGCTCATCAATACATTGCTCGGCATGGCCATCGACGCGGAACGGCGCAGGCCGAAACTGTCGACTATAACGGGCGGCCTCTCCGGGCCGTGCGTCAAACCGGTCGCCCTCCGTATGGTATGGCAAACCTATCGGGCGGTGCGTATTCCGGTGATCGGGCTGGGGGGGATTTCGACTTGGGAAGATGCCGTCGAGTTTATGCTCGCCGGAGCTACCGCTATACAGGTCGGTACGCAGAACTTCATCGATCCTGCGGCTTCGGTAAAGATCATCGACGGCCTGAACGACTATTGCGACAGGCACGGATACCGCTCGGTCGGCGAACTGACCGGCGCCTTAGCGCTTTAAACCGTTAGTCTTCCGCCTCTACCTCGTAGTCGACGCAGGCTCTGTCGGCTTTGACGGGTGCGATGAGGTGTTGGGCGACAGCGACGTGGGCGGGATGGTTGGCGTAGAGGGCGACATCTTCCAGGGAGCGGAGTTCGGTAGTCAGGATAAGGTCCCACGTTTCGGCGGGATTCACGTTGACGTCTACCCGGATGGCCTGCAACACCTCTACCTGGCCGATCAAGGCCTCCAGGTGCGTTTTGATTTCCTGCATTTTATCCCTTTTTTCAGTCTGTGACGCAAACTCTTTCAGTTTGAACATAACGATATGCCTAATCATTGTAATGCGTTTTTCCGGTTATATTTTTTCATCCATATACGAATCCTTGTAGCCCAGAAAGTAGAGGATACCGTCCAGCCCGATGGTGGAGATCGACTGTTTGGCGGTCGCTTTTACCTTAGGTTTGGCGTGGAAAGCGATACCCAGGCCGGCTATACTGATCATGGGCAGGTCGTTGGCGCCGTCGCCTACCGCTACCGTTTGCCGGATATCCACGTTTTCTACCTGCGCAATCAAACGAAGCAGCTCCGCTTTCCGCTTACCGTCGACAATGTCGCCGATGTATTCGCCCGTCAGCTTACCGTCGACCACTTCCAACTCATTGGCATAGACATAGTCGATGGCGTATTTTTGTTTCAGGTAATTGCCGAAATAGGTGAATCCGCCCGATAAAATGGCGATTTTGAATCCTACCTGCTTCAGTATGCGCATCAGGCGGTCGACACCCTCGGTGATCGGCAGGCTTTCGGCGATTTGTTGGAGGACGGAGACATCCAGCCCTTTCAGCAACGCGCACCGTTCGCGGAAGCTCTCCGCAAAATCAATCTCCCCCCGCATGGCGGCTTCCGTGATCGCCCTCACCTTTTCTCCCACGCCGGCACGTTCGGCCAACTCGTCGATCACTTCGGTATTGATCAGCGTCGAATCCATATCGAAACAGATCAGGCGCCGCATACGCCTGTACATGCTGTCTTCCTGAAAAGAGATATCCACCTCCAGGGCGGAGGAGAGTTCCAGAAAGGCCAACTGCATCAGCTTCTTGTCTTTGGGCGTTCCGCGGACGGAAAATTCTACGCTGGCTTTGGGCGTTCGCTCGTTTTCATCAAGGGGGATACGGCCGGTAAGCCGCCGGATATCGTCGATGTTCATCCCCTGGTCGGCCACGATACGGGAAACGCCGGCGATCTGCTTCGCGGTGAGTTTCCGTCCCAAGAGGGTGATAATGTAGCGGTTCTTCCCCTGCATACCGACCCATTCGCTGTACGCCTCTTCCGAAATGGGATTGAAGCGGATCGCGACATCCAGCTCATAGCTCTTGAAGAGCAACTCTTTCATAATATCCCCCGAATCGCCGTCCGTACTCTGGAACAGGATACCGAGCGACAGGTTGTTATGGATATCGGACTGCCCGATATCCAGGATAACGGCATTTCGTTTCGCCAGTATTTCAGTCAGGACGGCCGTCACGCCGGGACGATCCGTCCCGCTGATATTCATAAAGATAATCTCGTTCTTTTGCAACATCATTACACGAAAAGTTTATTTGAATAGATACCTGAACAGATCATTCCCGTTGGCATACAGCAAGAGGGCGATCAGCAGCAACATACCTCCAATCTGCGCATATTCGAGGAACTTGTCGCTGGGCCGGCGGCGGGCGACGACTTCATACAGCAGGAACATGACGTGCCCCCCGTCCAGTGCGGGGATAGGCAGGATATTCATAAAGGCCAGGATAATGGAAAGAAAAGCCGACGTCATCCAGAACGACCGCCAATCCCACGCGGAGGGGAAAAGACTCGCAATGGCGGCAAACCCGCCGAGGCTGGACGCCCCCTCTTTGGTAAAGACATACTTCATATCGCTCACGTAGCCTTTCAGCGTATTGATGCCCAGGCGGATACCGGCGGGAAAGGATTGGAAGAAGTTGTAGGTCAGCGTGACGGTGGGATAGATCTCTTTCGGCGACAGGGTATAGACACCCATATTCCCAGCCGTATCCAGCCGGAAAGTCAGGGACTGCTCCACGCCTGAACGGTAGAAACCGACGGTGACGTCCTGGTTTTTCTTTTCAACAAGCAGTGCACGGGCATCATAAAGCGTCTCGGTGGCGACGCCGTCGACAGAAACGATACTGTCCCCGGGTCGTATCCCCGCCAGGGCGGCAGGCGAATCTTCCCCGGAAAGCTCCTTTACGACCATGGGAAAGCGCTCCCCGGCAAAGCCTTTCCTGTCGCGCATCACCCGTTGCATCATATCGTCGGGGATAGGGATCACGGTTTCCACGCCCTGGCGAAGCACCGTCACCGCCCCGGCATTCATCACCGCACGCATGGCGTCCATATTGAGCCGTTCAAGCGCCGTATCGTCCGCCTTTAACAGGATGTCGCCATCCTCGAAACCGACCTGGTGGAACGTTTCGCTATAATCCATCCCCATCTTTACGTTTTTCAGCGGCAAGTAGGTATCTCCCCACGCGCACAGGATCATCGAGTAGATAAACAGCGCCAGCAGGAAATTAAACAAGACGCCGCCAATCATGATCAGCAGCCGCTGACGGGCGGGCTTGGAGCGAAATTCGTACGGTTGGGGGGGATTGGCCATCTGTTTCGTGTCCATACTTTCGTCGATCATGCCGGCGATTTTGCAATACCCGCCCAGCGGGAGCCACCCTATGCCATATTCCGTGTCACTGTTCTTGGGTTTAAACCTGAAAAGCCGGAATCCGGCGTCGAAGAAGAGGTAGAATTTATCCACCCTTACCTTAAACAAGCGGGCAAAAAGGAAATGCCCCAACTCATGAACCAGCACCAACAGCGATAAACTCAATATAAATTGCAATGCTTTAATCAAAATTGTCTCCATCTGTTTTCTTTATCTGTTATTATATGGGTTATAGCCATCCGGAAGCGATCTTCCGGGCCTCGGTATCCGTCGCCACATAGTCTTCGTAGGAAGGGGATGCGACAAAAGAGACCTGGTTTATCGTTCGTTCTATAATATCACTCATCTGTAAAAAGCCTGTTTTGTCCTGCAAAAAGGCGTCGACGACCACTTCGTTCGCCGCGTTCAGCGCACAGGGCATATTTCCCCCTTTCCGTATCGCCTCAAAGGCAAAGGCCAGGTTGCGGAAGCGCCCCATGTCAGGCTCTTCGAACGTCAGCGAAGCATAGCGGCTGAAGTCCAGGCGCGGCGCACTGCTTTTCAGCCGTTTCGGATAAGAAAAGGCATAGCTGATCGGTAGCTTCATATCGGGAATACCCAGTTGAGCCATTACCGCGCCGTCCTCAAACTGTACCATCGAGTGGATAACGGATTGCGGATGCACCAGGATGCCGATCTGCTGCGGCGCAAGGCCGAACAACCACTTTGCTTCGATCATCTCAAAGCCTTTGTTCATCATCGTCGCCGAATCTATCGTAACCTTAGCGCCCATCGTCCAATTGGGATGTTTCAAAGCCTCGGCCTTGGTGACGGCGGAGAGCTCCGTCAGCGTCTTTGTGCGGAACGGTCCGCCGGAAGCGGTAAGCCATACCTTTTCCACCGGATTTTCCCATTCGCCGGCGAGGCACTGGAAGATAGCCGAATGTTCGGAATCGACAGGCAAGACGGGGACGCTGTGTGCGGTGGCCAGCGCGGTGACTAACTCGCCGGCGACCACCAGCGTCTCCTTATTCGCCAGCGCAATCGCCTTACCCGCCTTGATAGCGGCCATGGTAGGCAGCAGCCCCGAATAGCCGACCATCGCCGTAAGTACCATATCAATCTGCTCGGACTGAACCATCTGCACGATCGCCTCCTGTCCTGCCCAGACCTTGACCGGCAGGTCTTCCAACGCCTCTTTCAGCTCGGGATATTTCCGCTCGTTGGCGATGACGACGATCTCCGGCATATACTTTCGCGCCTGGCGGATAAGCAGGTCAACCTGATTGTTGGCCGTCAGGGCATAGACTTCAAACAGGCCGGGATGTTCGTCCACGACCTCAAGCGCCTGCGTTCCGATCGAGCCGGTAGATCCTAATATGGCCAGTCTTCTTTTCATTTTTTCCTAAAATACGATGTATTCCTGCGGGTCTACCGGATTTCCCTTCAGCCACAGCTCAAAGTGCAGATGGGGGCCGGTCGATAGTTTTCCCGTATTTCCTATAATGGCGATCGCTTCGCCGGCGATCACGTGGTCGCCGGTCTCTTTGAGCAACAACTCGTTGTGCTTATACACCGAGAGGAAGCCGTTTTTGTGCTGAAGCTGTATCACATTGCCGTATCTCGGGTCGAATCCCGTAAAGACGACCGTCCCGTCCAGCGTCGCCATGACGCTTTCCTTTGGAGCGGCCACCAGGTCGACGCCGTAATGACGCGTATTGGCGTTGAACGCGGCGGAGAGGATGCCGTTCACCGGTTTGTAGAAGAAGATCGCGTCGGTCGGCGTATGGTGGGGGTTCAATACCGTCAGGTTGTATTTCTCCTCCTCCTCGAACGTCCGGAGAAAGTCCTCTTCGTTCTTGGTACGGGGAATGTCGAAGTCGGCATTGATAAAGGCCAGCGAATCGATCTCCCTGACGGAATCGACGGGGATCGTGCCGGTCATGATTTCCGTCACGTTGGTCAGGTAAAAGGCTTGTATGGCAAGCACCCTTTCCAGCGAGTCGGCGCGGAGGGCGTTCTCGAGAATCTCCTTGCGTACCTCGACATCCAGGTAGCCGGGCAGGTAATTGCGGATCGGCGTCATGATAATAAACAGGGATGTAATGGTGATCAGGAAAAAAGCAAAGATAGCCATAACGAGAAAGGCGGAAAGCTGCGATATGCGGAACGACCAGACCTCTTCCAGCGTATTCTCATTAAAAAAGGACAACTTATACTTGAAGCGTATCCGGTGCCAAAATGTTTTCCTATTCCGTTCAAACTTTCCCATCAAATATGCCGTTTAATGATTCTCGTTTCTATAATTCCAACAGGCCGCCGGGGAGGGAGACGTGCAGGGTTTTATGGGTGTGGTCGGCGCTGACGATCAATTCGTCGGCAGCCGGTACCAACAGCTCTTTCCCCTTGTAATCCACCCGAAGAAGCGTATTCATCGTGCTCTCGTCCACATCCGTTATCTCTCCCAGCCGGCCGAAGACGGGGTCGAAGACGGTATACCCGATCATCTCGTCCCATGTCATACCGCCCACCGCCCGGTCGCCATCCACTGCCGACGACGGATAATAGGCTGCCCGGTTGGTAAACAGGCGTGCGGCCTCTTCCGAATCCACATTCTCCAGCTTTACCAGCAGTATCCTGTCCGTTTTATACCGGTAGCTTTCGATAAAAAAGGGGACGAAAAGGCCGTCCATCTCACAAATAAGATAGGGATTAGCGGACTCTTCGACGATATTTCCGTCCGTCATCAACCCGATTTCCCCCTTTATCCCGTGGGGTTTCACGAATTGACCGATCCTGAAGAGTTCTTCCCTTTTTATCATCATACGCTACCTTATTTTATAGCCGCGTAATACGCGCCCCGATACTATTCAACCGTTTATCAATCTCCTGGTATCCGCGGTCGATCTGGTCGATATGATGAATCCGGCTGGTGCCCTCCGCGCTCATGGCGGCAATAAGCAAAGCGATACCGGCGCGGATATCGGGCGATACCATATCCGAACCGCGCAGCCTGAAACGGTTGCCCAGCCCGATCACCGTCGCGCGGTGCGGATCGCACAGGATAATCTGCGCACCCATATCAATCAGTTTGTCGACGAAAAAGAGGCGGCTTTCAAACATTTTCTGGTGAATCAAGACGCTGCCCGTCGCCTGCGTAGCGACGACAAGGAGGACGCTCAGCAGGTCGGGCGTCAAGCCCGGCCAGGGCGCATCGGCGATCGTCATGATCCCTCCGTCGATAAATGTCTCTATTTCGTATGCCTCGTGGCGAGGGACATGGATGTCGTCGCCCCGCTTCTCGACGGTAATACCCAGGCGGCGAAACGATTCGGGAATAATCCCCAACATTTCGTACCGCGTATTCTTGATCGTAATATCGGAAGCCGTCATCGCCGCCATCCCGATAAAACTACCCACTTCAATCATATCCGGAAGAATCGTATGGTCGGCGCCGCCGAGTGCCTCGACGCCCCGGACGGTCAGCAGGTTGGATCCGATTCCCGTTATACGGGCGCCCATTTGGTTGAGCAGCGTGCAGAGCTGCTGCAGGTAGGGTTCGCAGGCGGCGTTGTATATCGTCGTCGTCCCTTGGGACAAAACGGCGGCCATCAGGATATTAGCCGTTCCGGTAACGGAGGCTTCGTCGAGCAGTATATAGGCGCCGGTCAGCCGGTCGGCCTTAATCTCATACAATTGCCGTTCGGCATTATAATGAAAAGAGGCGCCCAGCTTCTGTATCCCCGTAAAATGGGTATCCAGTCGGCGGCGCCCGATCTTGTCCCCTCCCGGTTTGGGGATCACCGTCCGCCCAAAACGGGCGAGCAACGGCCCGACGATCATCACCGAACCGCGCAAAGCCGTGCTTTTGCGCAAAAATTCATCCGTCTCCAGGTAGCCCATATCCACGTCGTCCGCCTGAAACGCGTAGGCATCCACCGCGATACGCTCCACTTTCACGCGCATATCGCGCAGCAGCTGAATCAGGTTGTTGACGTCCAGGATATCGGGTACGTTACGGACGGTGACTTTCCCGGACGTAAGCAAAACGGCACAGATCACCTCCAGCGCCTCATTCTTCGCACCTTGTGGAACGATTTCGCCGGACATACTGTAACCGCCTTCTATAACAAATGAGCTCATCGGCCTTTTCGGGAGAAGTTTTTCTTATTACTGTTCGTATTATTATTGTTGTTATGCGTATTGCCGTTGACGTTATTTCCGCTGTTGTTCCTGGCCAGGATCTCGCGGCTATCCGTCAGTTTGTGGCGCTCTTCGCTGAGCACGATTTTCTCCCTCGACAGCTCGCTCAGGTCTTTGAATATCTTGCGGTCGTCCACCGATTCTTTGTTCCAGGTCAGGAACGACTTCTTCATCTGGTTGGCCAGGAGATGGATGAGATAGCTCTTTTCTTCGCCGTCTTCCAGCTCGGTCGCCTTGTGAATCATCAGCTCCAGCACCTTACCGTAATGACGGTAACGGAAAGTGGAATCAATATAGGGGATCACCGGAGGTTTCCTGTACAGGTTCTCTTTCTTTATAATTTCATACGGGTAGTCGATATCCAGCTTGAAATCGGCCATAATCGCCAAGTGATCCCAGAGGATATGCTTAAAGTCATTCACGTCACGCAGATGGGGGAACATATTTCCCATAATGTTGATAATCGAGTCCGCACAGCGTTTGCGCTCTTCCCTGTCCTGAATAGATACGCAATAGTCTACCATATTCTGGATATTCCGTCCGTATTCGGGCAAAACCAACTTCTTAAGTTCTGTATTGTAATTCATCTTTTGCTTATTTATCACGCAAAGATAGCTATAATATTCAGGAAACTAATCATTAGGTCGGGAAAAACTAATGATTTGCTCCGGAACAACTAACAATTAGGTCGGGAGCAACTAATGGTCTCACAGCTGTGAGCTGATCGTCTCACAGGAGTGAAGCGATCGTTTCACAGGAGTGAGGCGATCGTCTCACAGGAGTGAGGCAATCACCTCACAGCTGTGAAACCATTAGTTGCTCCCGACCCAATCAACAGTTATCAACACCCCAATCATGAGTCGCTCACTACCAAAGCATTAGTTGGTCACTGCGAATCACGGAGGGGGCGTCATTGCGAGTGCCCAATAAACTGCGTTTATCAAAAAGGGGAAATGACGAGAATTGATTGATTTTTAGCCGATTGTAAATTCATCGTCATTATAAGTACCCAATAAACCAGTTTTATCAAAAAGGGAAATGATGGCGATTGCGTGATTTCCATACGATTATGATTCGTCGTCATTATGGAACGTGAAATAAATAACCTATAATGATTGCATTTACAATGATTAAATTTTGCAAGGCTTACATCCCGTTAGGGATGTATCGCTTCCATGTAACTGGATTTATGGCAAACCGCTAAGAAGTTGTTTCCCAG
>JAISRY010000197.1 GCA_031273385.1 Tannerellaceae bacterium
ACTGTGTTTATCAAAAAGGGAAATGACGGCGATTGCAATCCCGTTAGGGGAACCAAGCGGGAGAACGTCATGTCGACCGAGCGCAGCGAGTGGAGACACCACAGATCGAAAGGGCAGACGGGTGCGATCGGAGGTGTCTCCACTCGCGGCGCTCGGTCGACATGACGTTCTCCCGCTCGGTTCCCCTAACGGGATTGCAATCGCCGTTATTTTCCTTTTTGATAAACACAGTGAAGCAATCCAGGTCATATACATCTTCAACTCTCCACTCTCCACTAAGTAAGTATTAGCGCCTGAACCAGTAATTGACGGTGTCGTCGTCTTGGTACATGATGACGCGGAAGCCTACGTTGTATAGTTGCAGGTAGTCGCAATAGCCTATGCGGTAGGACGATGTGCATTTGTGCGGGCGGTCGTACCAGGAGCCGCCGCGGACGGTGCGCTCGGTGCCGTAACCGGCGGACTCTTCGTTTCGGGCGTCATTTTTGAACGGGTAGGGGAGGTATGCGGAGCGTGTCCATTCCCATACGTTTCCGTGCATGTCGTAGATATCCCAGGGGTTGGGGCGGTATTTTCCGGCTCTGGCGGAGACTAATTCGCCGTCGTAGACCTTGTCGTCGTGCGGTATCCAGTCGTCGTAGCGGTTGGGGTTCGCGATCAGGCGGATGCTTTCGTAGAATTTTTGGGTCGTACATTCGGCAAACTCGCTCATGCGTTTGTCGCCCATATTGGCATGCAGCATATAGTCGGCTCCCATGTCGCCGAACGAATAGGCGGTAGCCGTACCGGCGCGACATGCCCATTCCCATTCGGCTTCGGTGGGGAGCGTGAAATGCAGTCCGGTCTTTTCGGACAACCACCGGCAATAGGCCATCGCGTCGTTCCATGAAACCCTGACTACCGGTTGATCCGGTTCGTTCAACGGATAGCCGGTACGGGAATGATGCCAGCCGTGATAGTGCTCCACGCGGCTGTCGTGCGAAGCGGAAAAGAGCTGATACTGACGGTTCGTAACCTCTATACGGCCGATCCAGAACGGTCGTTCGATCGTTTGTACGGACATCGGTTTTTCGTTGTCGTGGCGAGGGCTGCCCATCCTGTATTTTCCTGCCGGTACTTTGATCAGATCCAATTTTACGCCGTCGCCCAAGTCGATGCTCTTCTGGTATTCGCCCAGGCCGATCTGCGACCAGTCTTCAAAGCCCTCCCCTCCGGGGACGCCGTGAGGCCATCCATCAATCTTTGACGTATCGCCGATGGCTACTGGCGGCTGTGGCGCGGGGCGTTCCGGCGTTACGTCGGGGATTTCGGGCAACCATTCAATATCCTGAAGCGTGACGCCGAACAGGGGGGCGTACTTGGCTTTCAGGTCGCGGCTTTCTTTTGTCATTTCATATCCGAAGATATCCGAGCGGCGACCGTGGAAAGGGACGTTCACATCCACCCATAGGGCTAATTTGCGGGTCTCCTCTTCGGTGAGTTGCACGCCGTGATGTCCGCGGTTCAGGATTTGGAACAGTTCGGTCTGGTCGGCGTGGAAGTCAGTGGGGGCAAGCATTTTCATTTCGCTTTCGAGGCCAGGATTGCGTACATAGCGTTGCAACTGATAGTAGGATTCGGTAAAGGCGCCGCCCTGATGTGTGCCGACAGAGTAACGGATGCCGCTGCTCCAAGAGGGCATCATGCTGTCGCCTTTGAAATAGGGGCGGCCGGGTTTTGTTCCGTCATGACAGGCGACACAGGCGCGGTCGAGGATGGGCTGTATTTCGTGCCGGTAGCTGATGCCGCGCCTGGGGCCGTAAAATTCGTTGATCTGCTGCGGCGCGGCGCTCGAGGCGATGGTTTTGCGGGGAACAGGCGCGGTGTGCCGTTCTTCGTGGCATCCGAGGCACGAGAGCGTTTCGCCCGGCATGGCCGTAAACCAGCTGCGCATGATTTGCAGCGCTTTGCCGGTACTGTCCAGCGGTTGCACGAAGATGGGCGTATTGCAGGGAACGGTAAACATCGCCGAACCGTCTGCTTCAACATTCACTTCGCCCAGGATCAGTTTCACGTCGCAGGGCCCGTCCAGTCCGTGCAAACCCGGCGTTCCGCCCTGATACCACGGGCTGAACGAATAGGAACCGACACGAAGCTTTTTGACCGCTCCCCGCGGAATACCTTTCAATCCGCCGCCGAAGTAGACATCCTGCACAAATACGGTCGCCGTTTGAACCTCCGTATTGATGCGGTCGGGGATTAACGCCGGCTTGGGAGATTCGCCCATCAGGGTCGCCTCAAAAAATCCGGCGTCCTCTTTTTGTATCACAGGGGTTACATTATTATATATGTCGACCAGGTAGATGCCCCAGAGCGATTCGGGCGAGGCTTTCATGGAGACCAGGAAATATTTATCGCTCAATGGAAAGGGTTGCAGGAACTGTGGCCATACGCCGTCCGCCAGGCGGTCGCGCATGATGTGCTCCACTTTTTGTCCGCGATAGGGTATTTCGGCGGTTACATTATCGGGATCGTGACGGTCTTTCATGGGGTCGATGATGAGCATACGCCCGCTGCGCGATGTGCCGTGGTGTCCGGTGGCGATGCCTACGATGGCGTTGTTGCCGCTGCCGGGGATGGGGCGTGCGCCGAAAAAGGCGGTGGGGAAATAGGATCCCGAACCATAATAGGCCGTCTGGCTTGTTCCGTCGGGGTTCATGGTGAACAACATGCGGCCGTAGGTGTGCGGCAGGTCGGCATATTCCCAGCGTTGATACAAGACCTGCCCGTTGCTCATCATGACGGGATTCCAGTCGCTGTCCTGGTCAAACGTCAGCTGACGGCTTTTGCCGGTTTTGGGATCATAGAGAAACAGTCCGCACATCTTGTCATAGCCGTTGGTGCAGGGTAATCCGAGGAACGTGGCGGTGGAGCAGAAGATATATTTACCGTCGGCGGTGTAACAGCCGTCGAAACTGTCGAAATCCCGGTACTCTTCGGGGGTTATTTGACGGGATTGGCCTGTGGCCAGGTCGAGTTCAAACAGTTGCCAGTGATCGCTTGTCCCGATGGTGGAATAGAGGAGCCGTTTGCCGGAGAAATGCATTTCGATATCCGATATAATGGAGCTGTCGCCCGGATGATACAGCGTCCTTTCCTTGATGGCGGAGCCGAATCCGCTCAGGGCTTTCAGCGAATTGTTCCATCCCCCTTTGGGATCGTTGAATCTGGAATTGTTGAGGAAGTTTGCCGGAACGAGCCCTGCTTCTCCGCTCATCCGCCGGCGGGCGTCGTTGGCGAACAGCCGTTCGATCACGAGGATTTCCCTGTTCCGCAGCAGGGGGTTGTCGAGCAAGATGCGGTCTAATGCGTCAAAGAGGGCTTCGGTTTTTGCGATGGCTTTTTTGTCTTTGTTCTTTATGCCGGCCATCAGCGACGAGCGGTTTGAAACAAGTTCCGCCCATGGCTGTTCCCATTTTCCGGCAGGGGTTTTCATGTCCGCGACCGCCATGCGGAACGCTTCGGAATCAAACATCCGCAACCTGATCAGCAAATCCTGCTGCCGGTAATCAACCGCCTGTACTAACATGGCGCTAAATATAGCACATACGAATAGAATACTTTTAATCCCTAATCTATGGTTTTTCATGGCAATGCTTATTACATGATTTCAGCCAACAAATATATATTTTTTTATTGTATGTATGACAAAGTTCATCAACTTTTTCCATTTTGATGCCGCGCCGCGTATGTTGAATGGCCGTGCATGGAATAAGTTTAATAATTATTAGCAAAAATTGTGAGAGCGATTTGCGCTAATGAATATATAAAATAAGTATGTTTGTGTTCATTATGGCTTTTCTTTAAAGATTTATTTTCCTTTTTTTCGCCATAGTTCCCGTAGAACTCTGGCAAAAAGCCCAAAAGAATAGCGCTTAATCTTTTGGTAAATAGCAGATTAACGAAAAGTAAATAATTGAAGAAAATGTGTTTGGATCAAACGAATCCCTGTGTGGAAGCGGAGTTTATTTTCAGAGTTCTACGGGAACTCCGGCAAATTGGGCTGAAAACTAACAAAAAAGATCACGCTTATGGAAAAGATCGTTAACTAAAATGAAAAACCTTACACCGGAAAGCCATTGTTCTCCGGCGTACACATCGAGATGTATTTATACATAAACTTTAATTTATCACTAACTTATTTAATTATAAATGTATGAAAATGATTATGAATAAAGCCATATATATCCTGCTCCTTACTTTGTTGGGGACATTGCAAACGATGGCTGATGTATCTCACTCGCAACAAACCCGAAAAGTGACAGGCGTTGTAGTTGACCTGAATGGAGAGGCTATGATAGGCGTTAATATTGTTGAGAAAGGAACGACGAACGGTACGGTTACCGACATTGACGGCGCTTTTTCGCTGGATGTAAAACCGGATGCCGTATTGAAGATTACGTATATCGGCTACATGGATCAAGAGGTAACGGTAGTCGACGGCTCCCCATTACGCATCATGCTGAGAGAGGATAGCCGACAGATAGAAGAGGTCGTGATCGTAGGTTATGGGACACAGAAGAAAGTGACATTGACAGGTTCTGTTTCTGCTATCTCCAATCAAGACTTGATAAAAGCGCCGGTATCGAACATTAGTAAAGCGATTGCCGGACGGTTACCGGGCGTCAGAGTCGTGGACAGAGGTGGAAACCCTGGCTCCGATGCATCGGTGGATATTCGCGGTTTCGGTTCGCCGCTTATTCTGGTGGATGGTATCCAACAATCCGGATTCCAGTTAGACCCGAATGAGATCGAAAGTATCTCCATTCTGAAAGATGCGGCGGCATCTATTTATGGCGTAAAAGCCGGTAACGGCGTTATGTTGGTGACGACCAAGAAAGGAGAGAGCGGCAAAGCCAAAATCACCTATAACGGGTCATACGGCTGGCAGAACTTCTCATCTTTCCCCGAGGTCATTAATGCGTTGGAATACGCCGAATCCATGAATGAAGATGCGTTGAACCGTGGGATTGCACCGGTTTACACCGCGGAAGACATAGCGAAATTCAGGGTAGGCACGGAAGAAGGCTACCGGAGTTATGACTGGTATGATATCATTACCAGGCCTAACGCTCCCCAGACCCAGCACAACCTGAACGTCAGCGGCGGAAACGAATCCGTCAGCTATTTCACTTCGGTCGGCTACGTGAATCAGGCCTCCCAGTATGATGAAAGCGGTTCGGGGTTTGAAAGATACAACATACGTTCCAATATTTCCGCCAAGATTGCCAAATACCTGACAGCGGAAGCCCAGCTAAGCGGACGGATTGAAAACCGGGATTTCTCAGAGGTAAGCGTTGGGAATGTCGTACAGGTCATACCGATCTTTTCCCCATGGGCAAACGACGACAATCACGAGTATTTCCAAAGGACAACTTTCGGAACGAACAATGCTATCCGCTTGAACTCTGCTACCGGATATAACAGGCAAAAGTACAAATTCTTCAACGGGCAATTCTCGCTGAAATACGATGTGCCTTTTGTGGAAGGGTTGTCGGCTAAACTATTGTTCAGTTATCTGGGGAATTTGAGAGAGGCAAAGACTTTCAGTAAAGAATATAACCTCTATTCATACGACAGAGCGGCAGATAAGTACAACATCACCTATACTGGAAACTCTCCCTCGTCATTAACGAGGAGGGATGATATCGGCGAACAGAATTTCCTGCAATTCAGATTGGACTACAACCGGACATTTGCCCAAAAACATACCGTTTCCGCTTTTTTTGCTTACGAACAACGGGAGGACTTGTCCAATTATGTAGGCGCATACAGGCAGTTTGATATCGACGCTTTGGATCAGATTAATGCAGGCCGCGACCTCAACAAGACGAATGAAGGGACAGAATCGGAATCAGCCAATGTGTCGTTTATCGGCAGGTTGAGCTATGATTACCTAAGTAAATATATGCTGAACATGACATTTCGTGAAGACGGTTCCGCCAAGTTCTACCAAAACAACCGTTGGGGATTTTTCCCCGGCGTAGAATTGGCATGGCGAATCTCGGAAGAATCATTCCTGAAAGACAACTTTCCGGCATTGAGCAACCTGAAACTACGGCTCTCATACGGAAAAACAGGCGATGACGGGGTGGCTGCATTCCAGTATATCACCGGCTACAATTACCCGGGCAGTGCGACCTATATCTTCGGATCGAACGTGATCAAAAGCATTGTATCCAAAGGGCTGGCCAATGAGGATTTCACCTGGTTTACGTCCGAGATATTCAATGCAGGGATAGATGCCTCCTACAAGAACGGGCTACTGGAAGCATCGCTGGATGTTTTCTACCGCAAACGCGACGGACTGCTTGCCACACGTGCCGCATCGCTGCCCAATACCTTCGGAGCGTCCCTACCGCAAGAAAACCTGAACAGCGACGACTATCGTGGCTTTGAGTTGACGTTAGGACACAGCAATCAGGTGAGGGATTTCCGCTATTCCGTAAAAGGGAACATGTCGCTGACCCGTGCCAAAAACAGGTATATCGAACAGAACGATCCGATCAATTCATTCCTCTATTGGAGGAATAACCGGAGCGACCGGTGGAATAACATCGAATACGGATATGTTTGTATCGGACAATTCCAGAACCAGGATGATATCAACAATTGGGCGGTGCAGGACGGAGCAGGCAATACGACACTGCTGCCCGGCGACCTGAAATTTGAAGACCTGAACGGCGACGGCGTCATCAACGATCTTGACGTCCAACCCATGGGCAGAAGCAATACGCCAGAGATCTATTACGGCATAGACCTGACCGTCAGTTGGAAGGGGCTTGACTTTTCCGTATTGATGCAGGGCGCTACGAATTATTCCCGTTATATGAGGGATGCGGCGGCCTATCCCCTGTTTAACAGCGGAACATCCTTAAAATCATTGATGGACAGGTGGCACAGGGCGGATCCCTTCGATCCCAACTCGGAATGGATTCCGGGCAAATATCCCTCTACCTATGCCACTGGAAAAACGAATAATACGAGAAACTCTACCTTCTATAACCTCGACTCGTATTATTTCAGGGTGAAAAACGTTGAACTGGGATATACCCTGCCGAAACGATGGGTCAATAAAGCCGGTATGAGTAATCTGCGGGTATATGTCTCCGGCAATAATGTGCTGACATTCGACAACCTCCCATACGGAGACCCTGAAGCGGCAAGTGGAACCGGATTTGGATATCCTTCAATCAAAATATGGAATCTGGGAGTAAACATTACATTTTAAAGAGTAAAGATATGATACGTAAAATTTTATATATAATCATAACAGGCCTCTGCCTGACGTTGAATTCCTGTATAAATGATTTCCTGGACAGGAAACCGCTGGATGTTATTTCCGATAAAGATGTGTGGGGTAATGAAAGCGCAATCCTGGCCTATTTGGCAAACATGTATGACAATGTACAGGTGGAACCCCATGCGTGGCTCACGGCTTCGGAAGGTTTCCTTTCGCATTATACGGATGAATCGTTGCGTGCCTATACATGGGGTATTCCTTATAATCCAACATTCCCGGACAGTTATCTTGCGAACTGGGAATATGGCAAGGTGAGGGTCATTAATGAATTTATTGAGAAAATAGCCACTACTTCTGTTAGCCAATCGGTGAAAGACAGGTATTTGGCCGAAGCGTATTTCATCCGGGCGTTCAACTACTTTGTGATGGCGAAACGCTACGGTGGCGTCCCATTGGTCAAGGAGGCTCAGAAATATGAAGGCGTCAGCATTGACGACCTGAAAGTGTCCCGCAGTACGGAAGAAGAAACCTGGAACTTTATTGCCGAAGATCTGGACAAGGCTATTGCCGGCCTTCCGGAAGATCTTTCCGGTAGCGAACAGTACCGGGCAAGCAAATACGCTGCGTATGCGTTGAAAAGCAGGGCGATGTTGTATGCCGCTTCCATCGCCCGCTATGGGAACGTGCAGTTAAACGGACTGGTAGGAATCCCCGCAGACAGGGCAAGCGATTATTTCAACCGCTCGTTGGCAGCGTCGGAAGCCATTATCAATTCCGGAAAGTACAGCCTGTATGATAAGAACCCGAATGATAGGGCAGCTAATTTCCAGAATCTGTTCGTGGACAGAACCATGCACGAGGAAGCCATCTTTTCCAAGGCTTATTCGGCGGACAAAGGGCACAGTTTTGATTATTATACCGCACCCGAATCGTTTAAGGTTAGTTATGGAGATGGGATCGGCCCTACGCTGGAATTTGTGGAGGCATTTGAATATACCGATGGACGTCCCGGAACGCTGACAACAGACGATGCCAACGGCAATCCGATTTATTACGACCTGCCGGAGGATATTTTTGAAGGCAAGGATCCGCGGTTTTTCGCCAGCGTTATGTATCCGAATTGTCCGTGGCAGGGAGGCAATGTTGTTATCCGCAGGGGCATTATCGGTAGCGATGGCGTAAAAGTACCGGCTGCCGCCTATTCGGACAGATTCCCCGAAGACCCATCCTATACCCTTGCCGGCAAAGACGGAATGCCTATACAGGGAGATGCAACCCGTACCGGATTCCTGTTGAAAAAGTATCTGGATCCGGTTAATCTGCGACTTGCCGGTAATCGCTCTACCACCAATTTTCTGGTATTCCGTTACGCCGAAACGTTGCTGAACTATGCCGAAGCAGCGATAGAACTGAATCGTCCGAACGATGCTTTGCCCAAGTTGAATGCCGTACGGAGCCGAGCAGGGATACAATTTAAAGCATCTGTTACATTAGACGATGTCAGGAAGGAGAGAAAAGTCGAACTGGCGTTCGAAAATCTGAGATATTGGGATCTGGTACGCTGGAGAATTGCCACTCAGGTGATGAACAATACGGTATTCGGCGCTCTGTTGCCCTGGCTGGATTATAAGACGGGAAAGTATGTTTTTGAAAAGGCGCCGAACACGCTCAATTCAGCAAAAACATTCTTGGAGAGAAATTATTATCAACCTATTCCGAACGTTGATCAAAACGATGCTTTGATACAGAATCCGGGATTTTAACTTATACATCAAATGAAAATACAAGATCACTTTTTAAAGGCAGTATCAATACTGATCATCCTTTTCGGATACTGTTTCCAGGGATGCGAATTGGATAATTACAACGCGCCGGATGCCACGCTGTCCGGGCGGTTAATTGATTCGGAAACGAATGAAGCCATGCCGACCCAAACTCCCAACGGAGCGCGGATCAGGATATATGAGTTCTATAACAATGATTGGAGCCCCCAGCCGTATGATTTCTGGGTGAAACAGGATGGCTCTTTCGAAAACAAATCTGTTTTTGCAGGCAAATACAGGATTACGGCCGAAGGGGCTTTTGCCGCTTTTGACCCGATAGAAACGGAGATATCCGGCACAAAGAATCTGGATATCAAGGTCACGCCCTATTTGCGGCTATCCATTAATGCCGTGCCGGGAGCAGGCGGCGAAGTCACGCTTTCTACGCAGGTATCCCGCTCGGCAAACGCGCCAAAAATACGGACGATCTCATTTGTGTGTGCCAAGACGCCCTATGCGGATAAAAATACATTCGTAAAGAAAACCGACATAGATGTCAATGCCGTCAGCGACGATGAAATCATCTCAAAGACCTATTCGGCCACACTGACCGGATTGACTCCCAATACGGTTTATTATGTCCGGGTCGGGGCGTTTGCCAATAATTCGGGTAGCCACTATAATTACAGCAAAGTTGTGGAGGTGAAACTCCCATAGGACGGCGTCTATACTTCGCGCGGCATGATTTTGTGTATTCAATCATTCAAATAATCAGGAAAATTGAATATCTTTGTCCTGAAGCTTTAAATGAATACAATGCACAAAATCATGCCGCGTAAAATACGGAAAAATTAAAAATACCATTATGGAAGAGAAGAAATCAAGTACAACAACGATGAACAGGAGGGGCTTTCTGTCGACGGGCGTAGCGGCTGTCGGGAGTTTTATGGTGATTCCCTCCCATGTCTTTGCCGCCGGGAAACTGGGGCGGGTGGCGCCAAGCGACAGGATACGCCTGTTGCATATCGGGTGCGGTTATCAGGGGCTGTCGGAAGTGGGGGCGTTGCTGAAAGCGCCGGCTATCGACATCGTGGGCGTGGCCGACCCGAACAGGGAAAGCTACGATTACATCGGCTGGGGCGAATACGGGCTGCGTGACAGCTTACGCCGGTTGATAGGCGAACCGGCATGGAAAGAGGGCGTCAAAGGAATACCCGGAGGGCGCAACGTCATGAAAGAGGTCGTCGATACCTACTACCGAAAGAACCGTCCCGGCTACAAAGGCTCTGTCGCTGCCGCCGAAGATTACCGCGAATTGCTCGATACGGTAAAGGACGTCGATGCCGTCAAAATCATGACGCCCGATCACCACCACGCCTATCAGGCCATAGACTGCCTGAAAAGAGGGAAACACATCATCATGCACAAGCCGCTGGGCAACAAAATGGCCGAAGCGATGGAGGTCGTAGACCGCGCGAAAGCCTCCCCGCTCTCCACCCACCTCCTGGCATACAACGCCATTGGCGACGGGAAAGATGTCGACCGGATCAGGAAATGGATCGACGTCGGCGCAATAGGCCGCCTCAAAGAGATCCACAACTGGAGCAACCGCCCCGTGTGGCCGCAATACCCAGTGATCCCCGCCGAAAAAACGCCCGTCCCCGACGGGTTGAACTGGGATCTCTGGCTCGGGCCGGCTGAAATGCGCGATTACCATTTCGAATATACGCACTGCTGCTTCCGGGGCTGGTATGAGTTCGGAGCCGGAGCGATTGCCGACATGGGCTATTACAGCCTGTGGCCGGTGTTTAGCGCACTGAACCTTGGCTCGGCCACTTCCGTCTCGACCCGTTTCTCACGGGTTATCGGCCTGAAAAACGGCGTCCCTTTCACCATCGTCAACGACTACTCCTACCCGATGGCCGCCGCATACCGCTTCGAAGTCCCCTACAACGACGGCAAGATCATCCTGCAATGGCACGACGGCGGGATGAAACCCCAGACGCCGGAAGGGTACGCCGGCGACGATCTTCCGATCGAGGGCATGATGTTTGTCGGCGACAAAGGAAGCATCGTCGGCGGATTCGGCGGGAACAATCCCCAGTTGATCGGCGAAAGCGCCTCCCGCTTTGCGGATATAATAGGCGAAGCGACGGTTGAAAACCCGAACGACACGTTGCCGGACGGTACCTCCCGCTGGCTGCAAACATGGATAGACGGTTGCCGCGGAAAAGGAAAAGGCGCCGCCTCTTTCGAGAATGCCAAAGAGGTGAACGAGACCTTTAACCTGGGCTCCGTATCGCTGATGAGCAACGGTAAAAAATTAATCTATAACCCCCAATCTCGCACCATCACCAACGACGAAGCAGCCAACAAACTGCTCGCCCGCAACGTGCGCAAAGGATGGGAAATATAAACCCTATTAAAAACAGATCAATGACAACAAGACGTAATTTCTTCCGTAATCTGGCCATAGGAACCGCGGCGATAGCGGCGACCCCGGCCGGAGCCATGGCCGCAGTAGCGGCTCATCCCGTCAACAGGGACGCTTTCAAACCCTTGCGTATCTCCATGCTCTCCTACTCGTTCCACGGACTGGTAGGCGCGGGGATGATGGATATTTTCCACTATTTCGAAACCTGCAAATACCGCTATGGGCTGGATGCCGCCGACTTGTGGAACGGGATGATCACTTCGACGGACGACGCTTTTATCGACAAAGTCCATACCGCGCTCGAAGACCGCCAGTTGGTCGTCCCGAACATTGCGGTGGACGGTACGACCATCATGCAGGTCGAGGGCGAAGACCCCGCCCAAAACCGCGTCATGCAAGACCGTTACATGCAAATCGCCAAACGCCTGGGCATCGGTTTTCTCCGCTTCGATGCCGGGCCACGCATGTTGAATGGCCGTAAGGACATCGACGGCTGGACAGCTCAGGAGTTCGACTTTATCGTCAAACGGTACAAAGAGCTGGCTAAGCAGGCTCATGACGACGGCTTCAAGGTAGGCGCCGAAGTACATTGGGGCCCCGAACGCTGCTGGGTTCACATGGAGAAACTGATCAAAGCCGTCGATCACCCCGGCTTTGCCATCTGTATGCATTTCGGCGGATGGCATGGCACACGCGAAGAAGTCCTCGCCGCCGAAAAAGCCGCCGCTCCCTACGTCGCCCATACGCATATCCCATGGAACGTCTGCGAAGACCCTGACCTCCACAAACGGTTAGCCGTCCTGCGCGACGCCGGATACGCCGGCTATTACAGCGTAGAACACCACTCCGGGAAGAACGAATACAACATGGTGGAAGCCCAGCTCGGAAAGGTCAAAGCCGTCCTCACCAACTGGAATCGCGGCGAAGACGGAAATATTAACCGGTAGCTATAATGGAAATTCGGAAGGAAAGAATACTTTGCCGTCGGATTCAAAAACGATTCCGGGGGTAAAAAAATCCAAAAAACTTTTAGAATATGGAACATTCAGTAAAATAGAGGTATATTTGTAACCGATAGTTACAAACGAACAATATAATCTTGTAATATTATGAAAGCAAAAATTATTCTAATCATGATGATTGCAATTGTTTTTCCGACATCTTGCAACGATAGTAATAATATGTCTTCAGATACGGGATGGTGTGGTACCGAGGATAATCTGTCATCTTATAGATGGGAGGCTTTCTTATACCCCAAAAACAGTAAATTGAAGCGAATATATCAGGTCGACTCCCAATTTGTTATTCTACAGACACACGAAGAATATATGTATGATGAATCGGGCAAAATCAAAAAAGTGATTTCCCCCTCAAGCGGGGGATTTTATGACGATTATAAATATGATACAGAAGGGCGATTATCAAATATATTGAAATATAATAATGAGAATTTGATACAAATTGCAACCTTAACTTATGACGAATCGGGCAGAAAGATAAAAGAAGAAGTCGAAAACAATTCGGAAGGAACCGTTTTGTACGGCTTCTCTCATACGCTATTCATCTACGATAATAACAGACTTGTAAAAATGGAATCCTACCATGAAAATAGGCTGAGGTATTATAAACTGTATGAATACAACAATTCCAATGAGTTAATAAAAGAAAAACTATTTGTTCCCGGAGATGATGCGTATGTAACAACCGAGCATACATACGCAGAGGGGCTGCTTATCTATTCCGTTACATATAACGGCAATGTCAAAGATGGTTTTATGTATGATAGCAAACGGTATTACGATTTGAATGATAATATGACTTTAACAATAGATAATATATGCGGATTGTCAAGTACGATTTCACAGGACGGCAAACAAGCGATATTTTCGGAAAGACGTATATTTGAGTATTAAATTTGTGTATACATTTCTATAACTTTACGGACTATTAAAATACCAGAAAAACATGATACAACTACTTAAATTATCGTTGCTGTTTGTTGCGCTGACGCTGTTTTCATGCCAACACTCCCTATTGCCTGTCATTGTCGTCCGCCAAAATCCTTCGGCGGCCGAACTGTTTGCCGCGCAGGAAATCCGCCGCTATCTCTATTTGCGGACGGGCGAGATCGCCGCTATCGACAAACTTGACGCCGACGCCGCCATTCCGGCATACGCGATCGTGCTGTCGGTTGACAACAATCTGCCTGCGGAAAGCTTCTCGCTGAGAACGGCGGATAACCGGCTGCATATCAGCGGCGGCTCTGAGATTGCGGCGCTTTATGGCAGTTACCGGTTTGCCGAACATCTGGGCGTGCGCTTTTATCTGCACGGCGACGTTGTGCCCGACGGGCAAATCAAACGGTTCAGACTGCCCGTTATCAGCGAAACGCATACTCCGCAGTTTGCCACGCGCGGCCTGAATCCGTTTCACGACTTTCCCGAAGGCCCCGACTGGTGGACGCTGGACGAATACAAGGCTATCCTGG
>JAISRY010000089.1 GCA_031273385.1 Tannerellaceae bacterium
TTACGAAATATTCGTATGTTTGCGATGTATTCGTAATTAAGTAAGTATCATGGAGAAATTAACACCACAGGAAGAGGAAGCAATGCGTTGGATATGGCAGATGGGCGCCTGCTTCGTCAAAGAGATCGTCGCCCATTATCCCGATCCCAAGCCGCCATATACGACCGTAGCCTCGGTCGTAAAGAATTTGGAACGTAAGAAATATGTCACATCCCGGCAATTCGGGAATACCTACCAATACAGCCCCCTGGTTCAGGAAAGCGAATATAAGCGGATATGTATGAGCGGTATCGTGCGGAATTACTTTGAAAATTCGTACAAGGAGATGGTTACATTCTTTGCAAAAGAGCGAAAGATATCGGCCACCGACCTCGAAGACATTCTCCGGATGATCGAAAAAGGAAAGCATAACCGTACCTAAATCCCCCCGCCATGTCACCGGAAGCTATCTACCTCCTTAAAGTCAATGTCGCGCTTGTGCTGTTCTACGCCTTTTACCGGCTGTTCTTCTACAAGGATACCTTCTTTGTATGGCGGCGGTCGCTGTTGCTGGCGTTCTTAGGGCTGGCGGTCGTCTATCCCCTGCTGAATATCCAGGAATGGATACGGGAACGGGAGCCGATGAACGGCATCATCCTCACCTATTCGGCCATCTGGTCGGACGTCACCGTAACGCCCGCCGAAAGCGCCGGCTGGCAAAGCCTCGTGCTGACCGTTGCCGCCGGATGTTACCGGACGGTTGCCGCCCTGCTGGCGCTGCGTTTCACGGTGCAACTGGGGCGCATCTTCCACTTGGCGTGGAGAAGCAGGCGGGCGGTTATCGGTGGAACGAACGTCTATCTGTTGGACAAGCCCTCGGGGGCGTTCTCCTTTTTCCGGTTTATCTTTCTATACCCGGACGCCCACCGCGAGGGGGAGGTAGAAAAGATCCTGACGCACGAACGGACGCACGCTTCCGAATGGCATTCCATAGACGTCGTCATCAGCGAATGGATGTGTATCCTCTGCTGGATGAACCCTTTTGCCTGGCTGTTGAAGCGGGAGGTGAGGTACAACCTCGAATACCTTGCCGACAATACCGTCCTCCAATCCGGCCACGACAGCAAAAGCTATCAATACCTTTTATTAGGGCTCACACACCCCCACAAGGCTGCAGCAAACCTATATAATAACTTTAATGTATCACACTTAAAAAAAAGAATCAGTATGATGAACAAAGCACGTTCCCATGCGATAGGGAAGATAAAATACCTGCTATTCCTGCCCCTGACAGCCGCACTGATGCTGTTCAGCAATATGGAAGCCATCGCACATGTAACGAAAAAAGTAGCGGTAGGCGATCCGTCGCTTAATCCCGCCACCTTAGTGGCGGAGAAGCCCGACGCACCACAAGAGAAGAAGAAGGTTTATACCGTAGTAGAGATTATGCCTCAGTTTCCCGGAGGGACTAATGCGCTTCTGCAATACATTGCTAGAAACGTAAAGTATCCGAAAGAGGCGCACGAAAAAGGCATACAGGGCCGAGTCATCCTCCATTTCGTCATCAATGACGATGGACGGATCAGCGACATAGAGATAGCCAGAGGTGTCGATCCCTTGCTGGATGCCGAAGCCATACGCGTTATCGAATCCATGCCCAAATGGACGCCAGGCAAACAAAACGGGAAAGATGTATGCTCCAGATACACCATGCCGATTACGTTTAGATTACAATGAGCAAAAAAGATGCGAAATAAGCTTTTCCTGACGTTCCTCCTGCCGCTCCTCCTCTTTTCCTACGGGAAAGCACAGACGGAGAGGTGGCAGGAGTTGGTCAACAGCAAGCGCTATGCCTCCGTCATCGCCGAGGCGAAGAGCCTCACGCCCGAAGACTCGACCGATTACCGGAAGATGAACCTGGTCGCCCAGGCGTATGAGGGGGTCTTGAAATACCGCGACGCCCTCGGCTTCTACCGGCATTGCTTCCAGTTGGATTCCACCAATATGGACAACCTGAACGCCTTGGCGCGCACGGCCACCAATCTGGGAAGAGCCGCCGAAGCCGAATCCTATTTCCGGAAAGTACTGGCAACGGACAGTACAAACTTTTACGCCCAATACCAACTGGCACGGCTTTATCAACAGACGGGACGCTACGACGAAGCCATCGACACCTATTATACGCTCCTGGAGCAAGACCCCGAAAACGCTTTCCTGCTACGGAGCATCGGCGACTGCCACGCACACTGGGAGGAGTGGGTCGGGGCGACGCTCAGCTACCGCCGCGCCTATATGTCGAACAAGGAGAACGCCGGACTGGGCAGCGCCCTGATCAATACGATGCTGCGCGTCGGGGGTGAATTTCTCCCCGAAGCCCTGGAGATCGCCGACACCGCGCTGTATTACAACCCGGGCAACCGCCTCTTGCGGCAAAACAAAGGGTTGGCGCTCTATATGAACCGGCGGTTTGCCGAAGCCGATACGCTCTACACCGAACTGCTGGCCGAGGGCGACTCGACCTACCTGACGCTGAAGTTCTGCGGCTCCGCACGCTACTATGCCGGCCAACACTACAAGTCGATCGACCCGCTGGAATACGCCTACGCGATGGATCCGACGGTGGTGGAGGTCTGCCTGCTGCTGGGATCGGCGCTGGGAAAGACCTACGACCGCAAACGCGCCTACGCCCTGTTCGACGAGGCGGAAGAGTGCATGAAGCCCGATGAGTTCCTGTCCGGCCAACTCTCCATGTTCAAGGCCGAGCTGTTACAAAAGGACAACCGGAGGGACGAAGCCGCGCTCCTATACTACCGCCTCTGGCAAAAGAACAAAAAGCTGAGCCTGCTGGCCATGATCAGCAACCTGTACTACGCCTCCAACGTCTCGCAATACAAAAGCCCGGAGCGAAGACAACGCGCCATCTTCAGCATCGTACTCTACCTCAACGAACTGATCGCCAAAGAAGACGACCTGACACAAACCCGCCACTACCGCCGCATCCTCAACTCCCTGCAGGAAGACCTATTCTTCCGCAACGCAACGGAAGAGCCCATGCTCTCCCCCGACGGAAAAAAGAGCAGCCTCCCCCTCGACGACCTGAAAGCCCTCATCACAATAGTGAATAGTGAACAGTGAATAGTGAACAGTGAATAGTGAATAGTGAATAGTGAATAGCTCCCCCTACCGAGGTTCAGTTACACAACTGTGTAGCCGGACGCACACAATTGTGTAGCCCCGACTACACAATTGTGTAACCCCGACAACACAACTGTGTAGCCCCACCTACACAATAGTGTATAGTGAACAACGAATAGTGAATAGCTCCCGTCCGAAAAAAAATAGCTCCCGACCTATTTAGAATAGCTCCCGTCCCGTTGAAAATAGCTCCCGTCCTATTTAGAAAAAGCCCGCATCCTATTTAAAAATAGCTTCTTGTCTATTCTATTAGAATATCCTCATACAAACGCTTTACTCTTTTTGCTATAAATTTTGCTCTTTTTCATACAAAATCGAATAAACAGAGCAAAAAACCCCCCAAATAAAGTTTAGCATTTTTTGCCTTCACTCCTTCACCTTTTCAGATAACGCGATGATTGATACCCAAATATGGTGAAGGCAGGGTGAAGGCAGGTGAAGGGACGGTGAAACGGGATACAAGGAAGGCTAACTTACCCTTATTGTAGAAATAAGCAGATCATAAATAATAGCCGGCCCCAAGATCAAAAATTCTCCAATTTACACAAGAAGATCAGCCAGCCCCCTCCGGCATCCCGTCCCCCCGTCCCTTCACCTCCCTTCACCCTCCCTTCACCACATTCAGTTATCACACAATACGTTACACAAAAGGTGAAGGAGTGAAGGCAAAAAAAAGAAAACTTTTCCTGGAGGCCTTTTTACCCTATTTATTCGATTTCGTAAGAAAAAGAACAAAATTTATAGCAAAAAGAGCAAAGCGCAAGAGCGGCGAATATGCTAAAAAATAAACAAAAAGCTACCGTCATTTCCAGACGATTACAATCAAGTGGTGTCCGTCATTGCGAACGCAGTGAAGCAATCCAGAGGTGCGTCTGTGTGTCCCACTCCTGGATTGCTTCACTGCGTTCGCAATGACGAATACTATTTGATTTACAGGTGATTGCGACTGTTCACTGTTCACTGTTCACTATTCACTATTCACTGTTCACTATTCACTGTTCGCTGTCTAACGCGTAGCGTAGTTGGTCGAGCATGAGGGGGACTTCGGTGGGTTCGATGCCGGCGATGACGAGGTCGGGGATGTCCAGGGTGAAATGTTTTTTGAATTGCTGGAAGTCTTCGTTTTCCATCTTGATGGCCAGTTTGTAGTAGGTGACGGCGGCTTTGATGTTCTGTAATGCCCATTCGGTATGGCCGGCGTTCAGGAGGTCTTGCATGATGGGCTGGTCGTTGATGATCTTATGGTAGTAGTTTCGCGCCTGGTCGTACTTGCCCGTAAGGAATGAACACCAGGCGATGGGACGCCAGGCTTTGTGGCTTTTGCCGTCCAGGTAGTCCGCTTTGAAGTAGTATTTCAGGGCTTCGCCGTACTCTTTCAGCTCCATGTAGCAATGGCCTATGTTGATGAGTACCGGTAGGTTGCCGGGGCTTAACTCTTCGTAGCGACGGTAATATTCGAGCGCTTTTGCGGGCTGTTTGAGCGTCCGGTAGCAGGCGGCGATACGGCGGATCAGCCATTTGCTTCCGGTATTCAACAGGTCGGCGCGAAGATAGGCCTCCAACGCCCCCTCGGCATCGCCGGTCATCTGTTTGCAGTAGCCCGTTTTCTGGAAAAGGATATCGTTGTCGCTGCTTTTCCGCGTCAGGGCGTCGTAGATCGTCAGGGCGTCGGTGAAATAGTTTTTCCGGAGATAATACTCGGCGATGGTGGCGAGGCTCTCTTCGTGGGCGATGTAGGGGCTGAGGATAGGCAGGTTATGGAAATCGAGCGGCAGGGTGAAGATGTCCTGGAAGTCGGGATGGTTGGGGTGCAGCTTGAAGAAGCGGTAGAGGTCTTGGATGTACTGTCCGGTGATGACCTCCACCTTACCCTTTTTGACGGCCAACTCCTCCTTATTTTGCCGGATCGCTTCCGATGCCTGTCCGTTGAACTGGGAGATCATCACCTCCCTCGTCTCTTTGGGTAGTTGCATCATGCTGAAGAACAGCGAATACTTGTCGGAATTACACATGAATGTGGCGGCCAGCATCGTTTCGAGTATCTCCCGTTCGCCGCTGTTCAGCTGGGCGGCGCCTCCGATCAGGGAGTGCCCGGGGATGAAGGGCAGGAACCAGTTGCCGATATCGCGGAAGAAAGGGAAACTCTTCAGGTGGATAAAGGTCGAATGCATCACATCGGCGCCCTCCTGCTGTAATTCGCTGAACTCTTCGATCTTTTTCCCCAGCGAACTGTCGGAGAGGATATCCTGCCATTCGGGGTTCATCTCTTCGCCGGGGTTTTCGAGCGCCAGGTCGCCCAGGTTGATCTTCCGGGTTATTTTCGGGTTGAGCCTGATCATTTCGGGGATGATTTCGTCTTGCAGTTTCCTGGTGATCTTTTCCGTCTCCCGCGAGAGGATAAACCGCAGGATGATGGTCTGTACCATGGCGGTAAAGCCGGGCGACTCGGAGAGGATGGCCAGCCTCGTTTCGACCTGCCGGTAGAGCGGCGCCCGTTTGTGGTAGACATACAACGTCAGCAGGATACCGATCATCGCGCGTACACGTACCTCTTCCGCCTCTTCCGGCAGGGAGGCGGCGTCGAAGAGCAGCAACAGCTTCTCCCGGTCAAAGGACGACAATAGCCCGAGGATCAAGGCCGACACCACCTGGCAGCCCGCCGTAAAAGGGAGGGCGCGGTCGCACAGGATCTCCTTGATGGCGGCGCTCTCTTCCGCCGTACAGGGATCGGACGTCCAGATGAGGTGGAACAGCGAGGCGAGCGACAGGTCGTACTGTTTCTGGTTGTCGGTATCGGAATGCATCAGCAGCCGGGCATGCAGTTCGGGCAGGGAGACCTGCGGGAAGAGATGCCGGGAGCGCCTGTTGTTGTAATACGCGAGGGAGGATTCCGCGTCGCATACCTTCTGTTTGATCCGGTCGGCCAGCTCGTAGGCGGCGACCAGCAGGTCGCCGTATATCTTTTCCTGCATCGGGTCGCGCGCCCCCTCGATCCTGTAGCGGAGCATGTAGCGGTAGGTCTCCTGCAGTTCGTCCAGTTTGTCTTGAAAGGCATATTCGCGGCTGAGGGCGATGAGCGACTGTATCTCCCCGAAAGCGTCCCTCAGCTCCCGGTTGTCCAACGAACCGGTAATCCGGTGATAGGCCTTGTTTATCTCTTGTTGTGTCATAGGTCTTTGTGTCTAAATATCGGTCAAAATTAGGTGATAAACAGAGGAATCTCGGCCTGTTTGATTATAAAAATACCTAAATTGTATGATATAAAGAATGAAAAAAACAAAAGTATTTGTTGTAACCCGTTATTATACTTATCTTTGTGCCCTCAAACTAAGTCTATAAAATAACGAAAATGCGTCAAGAGATTATTATTAGTATCCACAAGAATGAGTATTTGCCGGATGCACTGAAACGCCAGGGCTACGAAACCCTCCCGTCCAACTGTATCATCAACAAACCTCTTTCGGGAATCGGTGCGACCTGTGGCGAGCTGGTTTCCGCCAGGAATACCCTCATTATCGAACCGAACATTCCCGCCGTCAAAGGGAAAGTGGCGAACCACAAGTATGTACTCGGCGTACACGACGGCGTGAGATTTGAATACATTTCCCGTTATTTGCAGCAGCCGGGGTGGAAGAAAGTCATCACGACGCCCGAATATTACCCGGTGGTCAAGAAGATCATGAACGAGTTGGCCGTCAATATGTTCGACACCTACTTCCTGCTGTTCGACGAATGTGAGAACGCGATATTCAATATGGAGTCCCATGCCGCCGCCGAAGAGCTGATGAGCGATTTCTTCCTTTTCGCGAACCGTTCGGTGATCTCATCCTCCGCCGGCCTCTTTACCGAGGATATACGCTTGAAGAAGTACGATTTCTCCCTGCTGAGAATCCAGCCCGAATATGAAGACAGGCAGCCTCTCCGGCTGATTACGACCAACAACATCGCAGAATCGGTCATCTCGGCGATCGGGGCGTTGGAGGGTACCGTCTGCCTGTTCTGCCATTCTATCGATACGATCCATTCGCTTGTGCGCGACGTCCCGGAATTGAACAAAGGATATATCTTCTGCGACGAAGAGCCTGTCATGAGGCAGTATGACAACCGGTTGATCAAAAAAGAGACCGGCACGACAAAGCTGAGCCAGTACAACCTCTTTACCCTGCGCTACCATGCCGGCGTCGACATCGAAGCCTCCGCCCCTCCCCACATCATCATCATCACAGATATGTCCGGGGAAAAGGAACCCTCCGTCATCGACCCGCAAACGGAAACGATGCAGATCGCCGGACGTTTCCGCAAGGGGGTAAAAAGCATTACCCACATCAGCAATATACACCCCGGCATGAAATACCTGACGCCGCGGCAGGTATCCCTCTGGTTGCAAGGGGCGAAAAAGGTCTATACCGGATGGGTCAAGAAAAAGGGCTCCGCAAGCAATGACGGCATATCCGACCTCCTGCAGGAGGCGATAACGAAGAACCGGTATGTCCGGTTTATAGATAAAGACGGCAACCTCAATCCACACTATGTCGCCCGCTTTATTGAAAAGGAGAGGGTGAAAAGCCTCTACACAAAAGAGAAAGCGCTGCGCGACGCTTACGTGGCCACCGGCTATTTCGACGTCACCCATTCGCGCGAGGTACATATCTTCTCGGACGAAGACCGGATACACCTACACCAAAAGTATACCCAGGAGGGACGGAACCACCTGCTGCTTGCCCGCTTCGAACAACTGGAAGTGTTGCGCAAAGTACGCTCCACAAAAGCGCAGGAACGCTATCAATACCTGATCGACCGCTTGATCAACACCGCCTCGGATCGTTTCCTGTACGACTGTTACCTCAAATACGGCAGCGATTTCATCCGCAATGCCAGCTTCCGCGAACAATACATGCGGAAAGAGCTACACCATATCAGGGAAAAGAAATAGCAGTGGATAGTGAATAGTGGATAGTGAATAGTGAAAAGAAAAAGAGCCTGCACAGGCCGTCATCGGGACGGAAACTGTGCAGGCTCTTTCGTTATCTTCCTCTACGGTTATTCTCCTAACAGGATCTCCAGCATTTGAACGGCGGCTTTGGCGACGGATGTTCCCGGGCCAAAGATAGCGGCAACGCCCGCCTTGTACAAAAAGTCATAATCCTGTGCCGGAATCACACCTCCGGCGATCACGATAATATCCGGACGCCCCAGCTTCTTCAGCTCTTCGATCACCTGCGGAACCAAGGTCTTATGCCCCGCCGCCAGCGAAGAGACGCCCATTACGTGTACGTCGTTCTCTACCGCTTGACGGGCTGCTTCCGCCGGTGTCTGGAACAAAGGCCCCATATCCACGTCGAAACCGCAGTCGGCATAACCGGTAGCCACCACTTTAGCCCCCCTGTCGTGCCCGTCCTGACCCATCTTGGCAATCATAATACGAGGCTGGCGCCCCTCTCTCTTTGCAAACTTTTCCGCCAATTCGCACGCTTTGGCAAAGCACGGGTCTTTCCCTGTTTCTGATAAGTACACGCCTGATATTGTTCTGATAATTGCTTTATAACGACCCGCCACCTCTTCGCAGGCATCGGATATCTCTCCCAATGTCGCACGAAGCCCGGCAGCTTTGACAGCCAACTCCAACAAGTTGCCCTTTTTAGTACGGACACATTCCGTGATCTCCGCCAATACCCGCTTCACCGCTTCGTTGTCGCGCTTGGCCTTGAGTTCGTTCAGCCGCTCGATCTGCTCGAGGCGGACAGCCGTATTGTCGATCTCCAGGATATCAATCGGGTCTTCCTTTTCCAGGCGGTACTTGTTCACGCCGGCGATGGTCTGGATGCCCGAGTCGATACGCGCTTGCGTCCGTGCGGCTGCCTCTTCGATACGCATCTTCGGCAGGCCGGTTTCGATCGCTTTCGCCATACCGCCCATGCTTTCGATCTCCTGAATCAGCTCCCATCCCTTATGCACCAGTTCGTTGGTCAACGTTTCGACATAGTAGGAACCGCCCCAGGGGTCGATCTCCTTGCATATCTGCGTCTCTTCCTGGATATATATCTGTGTGTTACGGGCGATACGGGCGGAGAAGTCCGTCGGCAAGGCGATGGCTTCGTCCAGGGCGTTGGTATGCAGCGATTGCGTATGCCCCAATGCCGCCGCCATCGCTTCGATACAGGTACGCCCTACGTTGTTGAACGGATCCTGCTCGGTCAGCGACCAGCCCGACGTCTGGCAGTGCGTACGGAGCGCCAACGACTTCGGATTCTTGGCGCCGAAACTCTTCACAATCTTAGCCCACAACATACGGGCGGCACGCATCTTGGCAATCTCCATGAAGTGGTTCATCCCGATCGCCCAGAAAAACGACAGACGGGGCGCAAAAGCGTCCACGTCAATACCGGCATTGATCCCTGCGCGGAGATACTCCATCCCGTCGCACAGCGTATAGGCCATTTCGATATCCGCCGTCGCACCGGCCTCCTGCATGTGGTAGCCCGAAATGGAGATGGAGTTGAACTTCGGCATTTTCTGTGACGTATACTCAAAGATATCTGCAATGATCTTCATCGAAAATTCGGGAGGATAGATGTAGGTATTACGTACCATAAACTCTTTCAGGATATCGTTCTGGATCGTGCCGGACATCTCTTCCAATTTGGCGCCTTGCTCCAAACCGGCGTTGATATAAAAGGCCAGGACGGGAAGAACGGCTCCGTTCATCGTCATGGATACCGACATCTTGCTCAATGGGATACCGTCAAACAATACCTTCATATTCTCCAGCGAACAGATCGACACGACGGCCTTGCCGACGTCGCCGACGACACGTTCGTGATCGGCATCGTATCCGCGGTGGGTAGCCAGGTCGAAAGCGACCGACAGCCCTTTCTGCCCCGAGGCCAGGTTGCGGCGGTAAAACGCATTCGACTCTTCCGCCGTAGAGAAGCCGGCGTACTGGCGGATCGTCCACGGACGCATCGCATACATCCCGCTATACGGCCCGCGCAGGAAAGGAGGCAGTCCCGAAGCGTAGTTCAAATGCTCCATCCCCTCCAAGTCCTCTTTCGTGTAAACGGATTTTACTTCGATATGTTCCGGCGTTTTCCAATCCGCCGTAATTCCATTCGCTTTTGCCCATTCGCTGCCATTCGTCGCAACAAATCCGGCGCTCTTTATATCTATATTCTTAAAATTCGGTCTCATACTTCTTTTTACTTAAACGATTCCCAATTTAGCGTTGAACCCTCTCAGCGTATCCAGCACATTGCTCTTGACGTTGATAAATTGCGTGATGCCCTGCGCCTTTAGCTCGTCCATACAGGCGGGGGCGCCGGCAACGACAAACTCGGCTCTTCCGTCCAACGCCTTGTAAGCGGCGGGAGCATATCCGGCGTATTCGTCGTCGCTCGAACAGAGCGTAACGATAGCGGCGCCCGCCTTTAGTGCGGCTTCGATACCGGCCTCAACCGTTTCAAACCCCAGATTGTCGATCACCTTATACCCTGCACAGGCAAAGAAATTGCTCGAGAACTGCGAACGGGCTAAGCGCATCGCCAGGTTACCGATCGTCAGCATAAAGACTTTAGGCGTTTTGCCGCTCTTCTCCGTCGCCAGGCGGAGGGCTTCAAATTCGGATGCGCCACGCGAGAAATCAAGCGCCGGGATCGTCTGCTGCTCCTCACAGCCACAATCGCACGTACCGTCGCCTGTATCTTCTTTCTTGATCTTATCCGCCGCTACCTCCGCAAAGTTCGGGAACTGGTTCGTTCCGAGCAGGATCTCCCGCCGCGTGGCCACCGCTTTCCGGCGTGCGGCGGACGACGTATTCACGACCTCCTGCACTTCGCCCGCTTTCGCTGCGGCATAGAAACCGCCCTTTTCTTCCACTTCGAGGAAAAGCTTCCAGGCAACGTCCGCCAGGGAAGCGGTCAGCACCTCTATATAATAGGAACCGGCGGAGGGGTCGACCACCTTATCGAAGTGGCACTCCTCTTTCAGCAGTATCTGCTGATTGCGTGCGATACGTTCGGAGAAATCGTCCGGCGTCCGGTATATCTCGTCAAAGGGGAATACCGTTATCGAATCAACGCCCGCAATAGCGGCGGACATCGCCTCCGTTTGCGAACGAAGCAGGTTGACATGCGCATCGTAAACCGTCATGTTCCATTTCGACGTTTGCGCATGCGCCACCATCTTACAGGCACAAGGATACTGGGGATGATAGGCAGCCACGATTTCCGCCCATAACCAACGGGCTGCACGGAACTTCGCGATCTCCATAAAATAGTTGGCGCTGACGCTGAAGTTGAACTTGATCTTCCCGGCCACCTCGTCCGCCGCAAAACCGGCCTCCGTCAGCTTAGCCACGATCTCATTCCCCCAAGCCAGAGCATACCCCAGCTCCTGGAAGATATAGGCGCCCGCATCGCTCAACCCGCAAGCGTCGACGGCCAACGTCCGGTAGCGGGGCAAGGCTTTGCCCGCCTCAAGCACGGCAGCGGTTTGCGCCACCCAATCGTCGGCCAAACAGCCTTTCACCAACGGCTTTTTGAACGGGTTGAACCCTACCGAGCCCTCGCACTTGCCGGCATCTACGCCCTGTTTCTTCAAGTACTCAGACAGGATACGGATGAGTTTCTCCGCTTTGCCGTTACAGGTTTTGAAGTTCAACTCCACGCGCTCGGGAGAGATCCCGTACAGCAGGGACGCTATGTTTTCCTCCCTGACGTCATCTCCCTTGAAATGAAAGCCGAGGGAGGTAACGCCTTTCCCAAGCAGGTCGAGCGCTTTTTCGTTCGCTGCCTTAAAGTCTGTCACGTCGATGTTCTGACGTACTTTCCAATCGTTGTCTTTTTTGATTCCACGAATATATGGGAACTCGCCCGGAAGAGAAACGGCCGTCTGCAATCCTTCGATATCTTCTGCACGATAGAAAGGGTTTACGTTAAATCCTTCGCTTGTTTTCCAAACCAGCTTTTTCTCAAACGGAGCCCCTTTCAGGTCTGTCGTAATCTTCTCCATCCATTCTTCTGTCGGGATTGGCGGAAATTCGGGGAAAAGTTTTTCCATTAAATCTGTCATAATCTATTCTGTTTATAATACGGATTTCATTTTCTGTTTTCTATATTGTTCAATAACAGGGTGCAAAGGTAGAATAAATAAATAGGAACAACAAAGAAATTTTACGTACTTTTGTCATCGTGATATGAAATGGACAAGTAACAATCAGTAGGATTCGAAAAATGAAAAAGTTTCTTTTAATGGCGCTCTGCCTGCCGGCATTGACAGGGTATGCGCAAACGTCCGGCAAATTGCTGTTGGCAGGCTCGGGCTGGAATAAAATCGTGATCGCCGACAAAGCGACGAAAGCGATCGAGTGGGAATACCCCCTTAGCGAGGGGTGGGACTGTAATTCGGTGGCCGCGACCCCCGACGGGAATATCCTGTTTTCCTATTCAAAAGGGGCAAAGCTGATCACCCGGGATAAGAAAGAGATATGGGATATCGCCGTCCCCGAAGGGTGCGAGATGCATACGGCGCGGGCGCTTCCCGACGGGAACTACCTGTTGGCCTGGTGCGGTATTCCGGCGACCATCCTGGAGGTGAACCCGCAAGGTGAAGTCCTGTCAAAAACCGAAGTCGACACACAGGTAAAGAACCCCCATGCCCAGTTTCGCCAGATAGACAAAAACAGTCGGGGGAATTACCTGATCCCCCTATTCGCCACTTCCGAAATACACGAAATATCACCGGCGGGAAAACTGATCAACCGCACCAAAGTCGACGGCAACCCTTTCTGTATAGCCCCTTTAGAGAATGGCAACCACCTGGTCGCCTGTGGTGATGCCCATAGTTATATGGAGATCGACTTGAAGACAGGGGAGGCGATACGCACGGTCGGCGCATACGATATTGAGGGCGTTTCCCTCTCTTTTGTCGCCCAACTGCTCCCCGTCGCCCAAGGCGGCCTCTATATATGCAATTGGCAGGGGCACGACAAAGCGGCCACTTTCGGCGACAATCCTCAAGTCATAGAGGTAGACGCCAACGGCAAAATAGTCTGGAGCCTGAACGACCATACCGCTTTCGGCCTGATCTCCGCCCTCTGCCCGATCAATTAATATTTAGGAAAAAGGACGGCATGTATTTGTATAATTCAAAAAGATTGGTTTACTTTGCACTCGCAAAAGAGGACAACCCCTTTTGAATGGTTCCTTGGCCGAGTGGCTAGGCGCCGGTCTGCAAAACCGTTTACGGCGGTTCGAATCCGCCAGGAACCTCGCTTCTACAAAAGCCGGACATCGCAAGATGTCCGGCTTTTGCTATTATCCCCGTCGTCCGTCCGAATCCGAATCAGAATCAGGATTTTCAGAATTATAGAATTTACAGGATTAATATACCCCATTATTGAGTTGAGAATGGCGGGGTATGTCTGTCGTTGATGGGTATGACGGGATGTCAATGTAGGGATGCAAAATTTTGCGTCTCTACACACGCACACGTCATCGCGCAATGACCCGTCGATAGTGATCGAGTTGGGATTCGAACCCAAGACCCACAGCTTAGAAGGCTGTTGCTCTATCCAGCTGAGCTACTCGACCGTTTTTTATTTTCCGGTGCAAAGGTAATATTTTATTTTTATATAGCAAAACCGGAGGATAGTGAATAGTGGTTCCTGTCTGGCTACACTATTGTGTCGTTGACGCTACACAGTTGTGTTGTGCGGGCTACACAGTTGTGTTGTCGGGGCTACACAATTGTGTAGCGCCAACGACACAATAGTGTACGGGGGGAACAAGTGGTGAGGAGGGGGTCAAAAACGCATATTTCAACTTATATACACTTTTATTGCTTTTCTGTTTTTTTCTATAGAGTTTCATTTTTTGCTTTTTCTCCCCACTACTCCACCATTTACTATCTTTTTCTCTCTTTTAGAGAAAGGAAGAAAGAGAGTAATAAGAGTAGAAAGGGCTGATTGCCTGTTTTTTATGGATTCGTTAGGCTGTCATTTTTTGTTCGCCGGGAAATCGGTTTTTTTGATAAAAAGTGGTAGGGAAGCCCTTTTTTCTTCCCCACTTTTTTCCTTTTTACCCCACCATTTTGCCCCTTTTTGGGCTGAAAACGGGGATTGGAAGACACTTAGAAGACACTTAGAAGACACTTAGAAGACACTTAGAAGACACTTAGAAGACACTTAGAAGACACTTAGAAGACACTTAGAAGACACAAAAGGGCAAAAAAAATCCGGAGCATGTTCCCTTGTTCCGGATAATTTATGATTGATGGATTGATGGATGGATGACACTGCGTTTATAATGACGACGAATCGCAATCGTATGAAAATCAAATAGTATCCGTCATTGCGAACGCAGTGAAGCAATCCAGGAGTGCGACACATAGATACACCTCTGGATTGCTTCACTGCGTTCGCAATGACGGATACCACTTAATTATAATCAGCTGTAAATCACGCAATCGCCGTCATTTCCCTTTTTGATAAACCTGGTTTATTGGGCACTCACAATGACGATTACTACTGTTCACTATTCACTGTTCACTATTCACTGTCAGGATCGTGGCCTCTTTGAGTATTTCTCCGACGGTGGGATGGGGGAATACGAAAGAGGCGAGGTCGTTGGCTTTCAGCTCTTTTTCGATGGCTATGCCGGCGATGACGATGAGTTCGGAAGAGGGGTTGCCAAGGAGGTGTGCGCCGACGATGGTGTTGTCTTCCGAGAGGATGAGTTTGCAGACGCCGTTCGTTAGCTCGTTTTCGGCGACAAAACGACCGGAGTAAGACATGGGGATCTTTGTTGTCCGGTAGGGTTTGCCGGCGGCTTGCAGTTGCTCTTCCGTTGCTCCGACGCCGGCCATTTCGGGGTTGGTATAGAGTACGCCGGGGATGGCTTTGTAGCTCATGCCGGCGGCCGGCTTGCCCAGGATATGGTTTACGGCTACTTCGGCTTCGCTTACCGCCGTATGCGCCAGCAACGAATAGCCGGTGATGTCGCCGCAGGCATAGACGTTCGGCAGCGACGTTTGCATGTATTCGTTTACTTTCACGCCTTGACGGGAAACGTCCACCGCTAAGGTTTCCAGCCCGAACCCTTTCGTCACCGGGCGGCGGCCGACGCTAAGCAGGATCTTTTCCGCCTGGAGCGTAACGGTTTCCCCCTCCTTTTCGATGATGGTTGCCGTCCCGTTTATGGCGATGACTTTGTGTCCCAGATAGAAATTGACGCCTCTTTTTGTGTATTCGGCGCGTAACAGGGCGGCCAGCTCTTTATCCATTCCGTTCAGGATCTCGTCCAGCATCTCGACGACCTGAACCTCCGTACCGAGGCTGCCAAAGAAAGAGGCGAACTCCATGCCGATGACGCCGCCGCCGATGATCGTCAGCGACGCCGGCAGCTCTTTTGTTTGCAGGACTTCGCGGCTCGTCCAGTATCCGGAGGTATCCAGTCCGGGGATGGGGGGGACGACCGGTTCGGAGCCGGTACAGAGGATCAGGTGTTTGGCTTCGTAGAGCGCTTCGCCTGAGGCGATGGTCAGCGTGCCGTCCGTTGCGCGGCCTTTTATTACGGCTTCGCCATTGACCGTCAGCACGCCATGTTCGGTCATCTTCATCCGGATGCCGGCGACTAATTTCTTGACCACTTTGTTTTTGCGGGCGATGATTTTGGGCAGGTCGAAAGAGGCGTTCTCAGCGCCTATGGCATATTTCGACGCCTGCCTGACCGTATCGTATACCTTGGCGGAATACAGCAGCGTTTTTGTCGGTATGCACCCCTCGTTCAGGCATACCCCGCCCAACGATTCCTTTTCAAATAACACACACGAGAGGCCGTTTGCCCCCGCTCTTTCCGCCGCAGTATAGCCTGCCGGACCGCCTCCGATGATTGCCAGATCGTATTTCATATTTATTGTCCTATTTATTGTTATCAAATGAATTGCCTTGTTTTGTCCATGTCCAGTCGTTGTCGAAATAACCGGCGGCCTCTACGCCGGCCAGTCCGTCGCGCAACATGCCGGCGCGATAGATGACGAGGTCGGGGAAGCCGGTAATGCCGGAGATGTAATTGTTCGGGGAGGTGGCGCGCATACCGGCGTCACCCGTCCCGGCCACAACGCCTACCGATGCCGTATCGCTTTCGGGGTGGGGGTAGATGAAGCAGGTTGCCAGGTCGTCGCCCCGGTACGCATGGCCGCCTGCGGTGATTTCCCCGTTGCC
>JAISRY010000203.1 GCA_031273385.1 Tannerellaceae bacterium
TAGCCATAATACTTATCTTTTAAAATGAATACTCCGACAAAGGTACACCCTCCCCCCCGCCCCCTGACCGTAAACAGTCTCCGGCGTCACATTTCGTTCAATTACGAATTACATTTTCAATTACGAATTACGAATTACATTTTCAATTACGAATTACGAATTACGAATTACGAAAAAAAAGAACGTCATGTCGACCGAGCGCAGCGAGTGGAGACACCTCCGATCGCAAGGGCGGACGGGTCGCACTTCTGGATTGCTTCACTACGTTCGCAATGACGGGCACTACTTTTGTGTAATCGCGTGAAAATCAAATAGTACCCGTCATTGCGAACGTAGTGAAGCAATCCAGAAGTGCGACCCGTCCGCCCTTGCGATCGGAGTGCGACCCGTCCGCCCTTGCGATCGGAGGTGTCTCCACTCGCTTCGCTCGGTCGACATGACGTTCTTTTTTTTTCGTAATTCGTAATTCGTAATTCGTAATTGAAAAGAGTTCGTAATTGAACGAAAAGTGACGCCGGAGACTGTTTACGGTCAGGGGGCGGGGGGGAGGGTGTACCTTTGTCGGAGTATTCATTTTAAAAGATAAGTATTATGGCTATTGGTTATTCTTTGGTTTTGAGGAGAAATTTGACGCCGGGGGCGGCGGCTGGGGCGAAGCTGTTTTATGCGCAGACGAAAGCGTCCAGGGTGTATAGTTTTGATGAGATTTGTGAGGATGCGACGGATACTTCTACGCTGTCGAGTGGAGACCTTAAACTGGCGCTCGATCGGGTGGTGAAGTTGATGGTCAAGAGTTTGAGGAAAGGCGAGGTCGTGCATCTCGGTGAGTTGGGGAACTTTCAGCTGCTCACCCGCAGCAAAGGGGCCGAAACGAAAGAAGAGTTCACACAAGCGAACCTCAAGACGCCGCGACTGCTTTTCCGCCCCGGCGCCAAACTGCGTGAAGCGATTTCCATCACCGAGTGCGAACGCGCTACGACAAAAGATCCCGCCGCTCCCGCCACTCCTCCGTGCGAACGGCCACACGCAGACTAGTTTTCAATTACGAATTACGAATTACGAATTACGGACGATGATGAAAAAAAAGAGTTTATTTATTGATGCTTATCTTTCGCTGGCTTTGCTGGCGGAAGATAGGTTCCGGATTAATCCGGCGGTTATCCTTGCGCAATCCGCTATTGAGAGTGGGTGGGGGACGAGTGTGCTGGCTGTTAAGCACAATAACTTTTTTGGGATTACAGGGTATGGGAAGCGGAATGAGTGGTGGGACGGGAAGACCGTCGAGCTTGGGAAACATTCCTTGAAGTTTCGCGTTTACCGGTCGGCGGCGGATAGTTTTATGGATTATGCTTCGCTCATCCGCAACTCCTACACCCGTGCGGCGTGCGTTAGTTATGACCCGAAAGCCTTTGCCGAAGCGATCGCTTATAGTCCCTATATTAGCGAAGTCAACGGCGATGACCGCGAGTCCTACAAACGCCTGCTGACCGACATCAGCCATTATGTTGCCTTTCAAACCGCTTCACGCTATGGGGCATAATCATCAGTTGATAGTTGCCATCCTCCTGACTTTCGGGGGGATGGTTTTGCTCTTCCTGGGCTTCTTCTGTACGCCTGCGGGCGAGATACATAACTCGGTGCTGATCGGCTTCGGGGAGACGGCGACCTTTGCCGGAGCGCTGTTTGGGGTCGATTACCGGTACCGGAAAGAGAGTTGAGAGTTGAGAGTGGAGAGTTGAGAGTGATGATGGGATGTTACAAACAGGACGTCATGTCGACCGAGCGAAGCGAGTGGAGACACCACCGATCGACCCGTCCGCCCTTGCGATCGGAGGTGTCTCCACTCGCTGCGCTCGGTCGACATGACGGGGAGGGGGGGGCAGCCGATCTTCGATTCGTAATTCGTAATTCGTAATTCGTAATTGAATAAAAAGGGACGTCTGCAACAGTTAACGGTCACAAGGTGGGTGGGCGGTCATACCTTTGCCGGAGTATTCACTGTCTTTCCCTGTTTCCTTGATGCCGATGGTGAGGTGGAGGGGAGGGTGGGTGATGAGGATGGTGTGGGGAGAGGGTTTTTGGTAAGTGGTTTTGTTGAGGGCGGTTCCGGTTTGGATGTGGGTGAGGTGGGCTGTTGTTTTGCGGTAATAGCCACGGGCGGGGGATTTGGTGAGGCGGTAGAGGGTGTCGGTGGGGGAGGTGTAGCGGATGGCGGGGTTTTTGGCTTCCAGGTTCAGGGCTAAGAGGATGGAGAAATCACGGTGGAGAAGACGGGTCACGCGTTTTCCTGCCAGGGCTTCGAGGCTGTGGCGTACCTCTATGGCGGCGGGGGTGATCTCGTAGTCGAACAGGCTAAGGCCGAAGTGGGCGCTGAACGCCAGGCGGTAGCGGCCTTTCTCCATCTCCCTGACCAGGAGGATTCCGCTGAAATGACGCTTCCTTATGTCCACCGTCATATTGAAACGGCGTACGCCCCGGGAGGCATCGATCATCGCCGGCAACTGCTCCTTGCCGACGCATACCTCGCCCTCCCTCCTGAGTCCCCTCAAAACCGGAGGGGCGCAGGAGGCAGCCGACAGGAGCAGGCAGAGGCTAAGGAATAGCAAACGTGTCATCTTCGCGATCGAGCGTGTTGTTCTTCCTGTTCGTAAAGCGGTATTCGGTATAGTCCTTTGCCGTTTCCGAGAGACGGAGGCGTTGCACCGACAAGTCCTCCCTCGCGAGCGACACGACCATTTCGTGGATGTAGGCCTGCACGCTTTTTGAAAGGGGGCGTATCGTGATGACGTAGAGGGAGGGTGTTTCGCCGTATTCCCATTGGTACGCCCCGGAAAGCCGGTTGAGGTCTCCCGTCATACAGGCGGCCAGCAGCTCTCTCATCTCCTGCATCATGCGGTTGGCGTGCAGGTCGAGGATCGTGCTTTTCCCCTCGGAGACGACCTTTAGCTTTTCGCCGTTCATGACGATCAGGTAGGGCGCCGGCTCGGTGTATTCCATCCGTATCCTGTCGGGTTGCCGGTAATAGAAACGGCCTTTGGAGAGGATCTTCCCGTCGAAGACATCCAGGTATTTTTCCTGTACGAAGTCGCTCTCTATGGAGGTGGTGGCGGCGGCCTCCCGCTTTAGCCGCTCCTGAAAAGCGGCAAGCGGGGAGAGGGGCGTTTGTTGGGCATGGAGTCCCGCCCCGGAGAGCAGGATGAGCGCCAGCAGTAGAAAAGTCTGTTTTACCATCTTGTTACGATTGAACTAATTTATCAATTCCGGTCACTTTATACCCCTGTTCGTCGAGGTAATCCAGCAGGAGGACAAGCAGCTCGGGGCAGCCCGGCATCCTGTCGTGTAATAGAATAACGTCTCCCGGGGACAATTGTTTTACGATCCGCCGGAATATCTTCCCCGGCGCCTCGCCCCGCGTGTCCAACGAGCGGACGCTCCATCCGATAACGGTATAGCCCGACAGGCGGACGGCCTTTGCCACCACCGGATTGGTCACGCCGAAAGGGGGGCGGAAGAGCCCTGTTCTTTCTCCCGTTATCCGTTCCAAACATTCTTCTGAGCGTTTCATGTCGGCCAGCATCTTTTTCAGGCTGAAGAGGGGAAAGGCGTTTGAATGGGAATAGGAGTGGTTCCCGACCGTATGCCCCCCGGAGACGATGCGCCGGACAAGGGCGGGATGCTCTTCCGCTCTCTTTCCGATACAGAAGAACGTGGCGGTCGCCCGGTAGCGTTTCAACACATCCAGCGTCAGGGGGGTGTACCGTTCGTCCGGCCCGTCGTCAAAGGTGAGGAAGACCACCCTCTCTACCGTCTCCTTTTTGCATAACGCTTTCAGGTATACGCCCCGGCGGATGTCGTAAGAGGCGCGGAAGAGGCATACGCCCAACAGGGCTACCGTCAGCAGAAGAATGATTCCCGTCGTCATGGCTATACAGGCTTTAGGAGGATGAAAGAATGGGCGTCGAGAAAGGCGTTGTACACCAGGACGGGACGTTTCCCCTCCGCTTCGCGCAACTCGCGGCAGGCATACCACAGGGCGAAAGAGGCGGCTGTGGGGTATTCGCCGCAAAAACGCTTATAGTCCGCCGGGTAGAGCGTGCGGGCGCCGGCGGCATCATGCGCAAGGAGGAAGCGTTCCATCCGCTCGCGGATAGCCTGTTCGCCATAGTCGCCGCTAAACAGCTCCACATCCTGGAGGATGGCCAAAGTCCCGTCCGTCCGCCGTCCGGACAAGAGGAAGAAAGCCGCCCCCTCGCCGGCCATCGCCCTTTTCCAACAGCCCAGCCGTTGCAGGACGGTATAGAGCGTAGGCGTCTGTTCGTCCATCGCGCCGGCCAACACATCGACGGCCTCCCGCTCCCTGATCAGGAGGAGGGCGTCCAGGAGGGCGCTCTCAAAGGAAAAGGTGCGGTGGACGTATGTGGTGTTGTAGCTTTGGTTCCCGTTCAGGAGGGCGAGCTGTGCGCCTACCGTATTAAAGGTAGACTGTATAAATGCCGTGGGGGTGAGCCGTTCTTCGTCCCCGTCAAGGAGGCTGTTCATGAATTTCTCCGTATCGGCCAGGCAACCCATCCCCGTAGCGGTCAGGATAGCCTCCGGGGATACTCCCGCCGCATCCTGGAGGCAGGCTTGTCCGGCGGCGACCCCCATACGGACGATCCGGCTCATGCGGCGGCGGAGGGTGGCGTCGGGGATCAGCCGTTTATAGTCCGGCTCGACGGCAGTCAGGCATTTACCTGGAAGACACTCCCCCACGCCATCCAAAGGGGGATGGATGGAGGCGGCGCTGTTGATATAGACGGGCGGCTGTCGGGTCATGGCTGTCGGTCGGTTTTACGGAAAAGCAGCGAGGTGTCGTTTCCCCCGAAGCCAAAGGAGTTGGACAATACGGTGCGGATGGATGCCCCTTCGGCGTAGCGGGTGACGGGGATCAGTCCGGCGGGAGGCGCTGGCGTCGTAAAGTTCTTGTTGGGGAAGAGCAGGCCTCCGCTTAGAGCGAGGACGCTGAAGACGGCCTCCAGTCCGCCGGCGGCGCCCAGGGTGTGTCCGGTAAACGCTTTCGTCGAGCTGAAAGGCGGTACGCCGCCGGCAAAGAGGCGGCGGATGGCGGCGCTTTCCGAAGCGTCGTTGTTGACCGTTCCCGTTCCATGCGCATTGATGTAATCCACTTCGTGCGGCAGTACGCCGGCCTTTTCCAGACAGGCTTTCATCGACCGGTAGGCCCCTGCGCCGTTGGGGGAAGAGGCTGTCTGGTGATAGGCGTCGTTGACGTTGGCATACCCAGCCAGTTCGCAATAGGGCGGCTTCGTGAGGGCGGCTTCCGATTGCAGGACAAGGTAGCCGGCGCCCTCTCCGAGGTTCAGTCCGGCGCGCGTATCGTCAAAAGGGCGGCAAGGCGCTTTATCGAGGATCATCAGCGAGGCAAAGCCGTTCAGGGTAAAGCGGCACAGCGCATCCGTCCCTCCGGCCAGGGCGGCGTCCAGTATCCCGTTCCGGATGAGCCGTGCGGCAAACATGATCGCATTGGCGGCGGACGAACAGGCGGTGCTGACCGTCGTCCTGAACCCCGTTATCCCCAGATAGGCGGCGATACGCTCCGTGCTGTCGCCGGCATCGTGCCGTGCGGCATAGCGTAGCCTCCCATGCGCCGGATGCTCCCGGAAAAGCGGATAAAACCGTTCCGTCAGATCCATGCCGCCGGTAGAGGTGGCGGAGACCAGCCCTATACGCACCCCGCTCCCGTCAGGGATGGCGGCATCGCCGGACGCCTCCTTAGCGGCCAGCATCCCCAGCAGGGAGGTGCGGGAAAAGGTGCGCGAAGCGGATAGGGATAGCCGTTCCGCGAGGGCGCCGTTCCCCGCTTTCACTTCGGATACGGGCAGGTCATGGCGGGTGGGGAAAAGCGTGATACCGCCCAACCCATCCCGCCCCGACCGGAAAGAGCGGAGGTGTTCCCCCACATCCATCCCGATACCGGACACGCACCCTATACCCGTCACGAAGACCCTCATGGCTTCCGGTTCGCTTCGATGTAGGCCGTCAGCGTGTCGACCGAATAGAAGATCGCTTTCCCCTCGGAGGGGTTTTCGATACGGATCCCGTAACGGCGTTCCAATAGGAGGATGATCTCCAGGGCGTCTATCGAATCCAGCCCCAATCCCTGAGCGCCAAAGAGAGGGGCGCCGTCTTCTATTTCGTCCGGCGTAATATCTTCCAGGTTCAACGCCTCGATGAGCGCCTCTTTCAATTCCTGTTTCAGTTGTTCCATTTTTCTGTTGTGTCTATTTATTTGATTCGTTCGATCCATTCCAGTTGGGCGCAATAATGCCCGTCCAGGTATTCGCACCACCCCGCGAGGCAGGCTTGCAGCTTTTGCCGCTTCATGGCCAGGAGGGCGTACCGTTTGATCAACTCCGGATCGTATGCCGGAGTGATGAAAAAGGTATTCTCCCCCCGTATGTTGTACCGGATGCACAGCTCCCCCATAACGACGTTGGGCAACGTGTAGACGAAGACGGCCGGGCTGGCCTCCTTGTCGCCCAACGCCTCGATCACCTGCTGATGCCTGATATCCGTATCCAGCGAAGAGGAGGCGTTGGACAAGATGATCCCCGTCTCTTCCGGCTTATAGCGCGACGCCCAGTCGATGCCCGAAAGCAGGTAGGCCGCCGCGATATACCCCAGCTTACACAGGTCGTCCATCTTGTAGAACCGCCTGTCGTCCAACGCCAGATGGGCGTAGGCCTCGCGTATAAAAGAGGGAAAGGCCTCGCCGCCGGTGGCGTGGAAGATGATCGTCCCATCCCTGACGACCCGTCCCCGCTCGACGGTGCAACGCCGGATCAGGTGCGCCTGGAGGGGAGGGAGCTTGACGTGCGGGAGCTTGACGTGCGGTTTGGCCTCCGCCTCCAATGCCAGGACGATAGCGGCATTGCATCCGCCAAAGCCCGAAGCGGTCTTCAGGCAACGGCGCAGGGGCATACTGCGGTGACGGTCGCTGAGGTTGAGCGGATAGGTGGTGCCGGCCGCTTCAAATCCCAGTGTGCCGAACACCTCCCCGCTGCACAGCTCTTCCATGCAGGCGACGGTCTCAATCACGCCCGAAGCGCCCAGCGTATGCCCCCAAAAGGGCTTTAAGCTGTTCAGCGGCAGGGCGTCCAACCCCGAGAGGTGAAAGGCTTTCGATTCCATTTCGTCGTTGTAGACCGTTGCCGTCCCGTGCGCATTGACGAACGAGATATCGCCGGGCTGCACCCCCGCCTCCCCCATCGCCTGCAGGACGGCAGCGCGCAACCCCTCTCCCGTGCGGGAGGGGGCGGAGATGTGGTGGGCGTCGTTCGTCACCGCACCCCCCTCGATAACAATAGGCAGGTGGTCGCGGACGTCGTCCCTCTCCGCCGTAACGAGCACGGCGCCTGAGGCTTCACCCAAAGAGAGGCCATCCCGCCTTTTATCATACGGACGGCACCTTTCCGCGCCGATGGATTTGAACGATTGGAAACCGGTCGCCACAAAGCGGGTCAGCAGGTCGCCTCCGGCCACCAATACCCGCCGGTACCTCCCCTCCATCACCAGGCGGTAAGCGGCAATCAATGCCGAAACGCCCGAAATACAGGCCGTAGAGACCACCAGCGGCGGGTGCGACAAGTGGAAATAGTCCGCCACCTTTTGCGCCATAGGAGACAAAAGGATCGCTTCGCGGGGAGCATCCGCCGAAAGGCGGTCGATGTTCCCTTTCGTCGTGGAGAGGATCAGCAGGCAGTCCGCGCCTGTGGGGTCGATGCCGCTCCGGTCGATCACGCCGCTTAAGGAGGCGATAAACAACCGCTCCAGGCGGGTGTAGCCGGACAGGGCGTCCGCCTCTCCCTCCCTCTCGTCGCGTTCGATCCTTGCACCCATAAAGGGCGCCTCATACAGCGCAGGGTCGTCAAGAAGCCGGATGCCGGAGCGGTATGCCCTGATGTGGCGCATATTCTCCTCCGTCGTCGCCCCGAGGGAGCTGATGATCGTCCCGGCTGTCAGGTATGCTTTTAAAGGATGTTCCGTTCTCATAACGCTTTCTTTAGAAAGATCTTCATTTTCCCCTCCGCCACGAGGCGTTCTTTTACGTAGACTTTGGCCGAGACCAGCGTCAATCCAAAGATCTCCTGCTCCACTTTCAGGATGGTATGCAGTTCGTCCCCCGTCGCCGGCGACGCATAATAGTCCATCTTATCGACCGACCCGATAAACCCGACCGGCACGGCCTCTCCCCTTTTCATGCAGGCGTAGCCGATCCTTACCGCCGCCGACTGGGCGATGTGTTCCGTTATGCCGTATTCGGTAAAGCGTCCGTTACGGTTGAAGAGGTTCGCCTCGCCGACGGTCAGGCCGGTATACGAAAAGGGCTCGTCCAGCCCATAGAAGCGGTCGACCATGACGACAGGCTCCCGTTGGGGGATCAGCGACAACAGCGCTTCCCCCTCCACCCATGGCGCAAGGAAAGGATCCGTTTCCATCTTAGCTTCGTTTACATTGCATGATGCTATGCCCCAACCCCAATCCGTCGTGTACGGCCTCGATAGCCAACCCCGCCTCTTTGACCAGGCGTTGCATATCGCCGGAATGGTACATCTTACTCTTCCCGTTTGCCATCGCCGTAAAGTAAAGGCTGATCTGCGTCAGGCAATAGGCCGCCGTCTCGAACTGCTGGCGGTCCCAAAAGGTCTCCATGATATAGAGCCGCGTCCCACTGCCCATCGACAGGGCGGCGCGGGAGAGGATATGCCTCGTTTCGTCTTCCGAAAAGCAATCCAGGAACTGGCTCATCCAGATCACGTCGAAGCCCCGCGGGAATGTCGCTTCGCCGTCGAGCAGGTCGGCGGGGTATTCGTGGATACGGCCGGCACCCTCTTTTCCCTTTACCTGTTCGCGCATGATATGTAGCTGTCCGGGCAAATCCATCACGGTGACTTCGACCTCCCCCGAGTGGGCGACGCATTGCAACGCCCACCGTCCGGTATTCCCCCCTACATCCAGCAGGGTATGCACCGGACGGTCGAACACGATGTCCAACGCCTGGCGGAAAGAGTTGTCCGAATAGAAATGATCGAAGCTGAACCAGCTTTTTTGCGCACGTTCGGGCAAGACGGACAGCCCCTCGTAGATGGTCGCCCAGTTGCCGAACGTATCCAACCCCTCCGGCTTCCCGTTAAGCAAGGCCTCTTCGAGCCGGAAAAGCCCGAGGTAATTGACGTCGTGATTGAAATCCATATTGACGCGCGCCATTTTGTCGGTCAAGAGAAACCAGCCGGCCTTGGCCAGGTAAAACCGCCCATCCCTCAACAGCACGGTGCCGGCGGTGAGGGAGGATTCCAGCAAGACCTGTACGGCATAGCGCGAAAAGCCGCTCTTCCGGACGATCTCCTCCAGCGTCATCCCGTCCGTCGCCGCACGAAGCATCTCAAAAAGGCCAAACTTCAGCATCAACCGCGAAACCTGGAAAACCACCGGCCCGAAAGCGATCTCCTGAGCCAGCCGCTGCGCCTGTATGGCCGTAAAACGTTCTTTTGCGTATATCTCTTCTTGTGGAAAGGATCGTTCCATATCTTACTCCTACATGTTATGTCCAGAAATCATAGTAATTAAACCATTGTTCGGGATATTTTTTAATGATTGACTCCAATGCGGCGACATACTGCCCGAGCAGGGAAAGCTCCGGCCTCTTCCCTTCGCCTTTCGCGGCAGGATGCGCCAATACAAAGTGAAAGGAATAGCGCATCCCCTTTTCACGCATGGCAAAATAAAACGCCACCGGAACGCCCAGGCGCGAAGCGATCAGGTAAGGCCCCGCCGGAAAGCCGGCCTCCCGTCCCATGAACGCCGTGCGCAACTGCTGCGACCCCTCCATGAAGCGGTCTCCCTGAAAACAGACATACTCCTTTTTGTTCAGCGCATGGCTGATCTTAAAGAGGGAGGTCAGGCTGTCGTCGTTCACGGAGATCACCGTATAATCCGGCGTGCCGGTATGCTTCGACAATAGCTCCTTTATCTTCCGGTATTCGGCGTCGAGCATGACGATATGCATCTTCTTCCCATGCTCGTCGAGGAACGGCGCTCCGGTTTCCCAATTCCCCACATGCGCCCCGATCAGCACGACGCCCGTCGTGCCGTTCAATAGATCGAGAAAGTCCGCATAATGTTCGCCGAACCTGAACTGATACGCGTCGATCCGTCCGCTCCTGATCGCCACCTTGTCGATCAGCGTCTGTCCGAAACGGTAGTAGTTGAGCAGCAAAAAGCAGACGGAACGAAGCCGTCCGTAGTGCAGTATGCCCCGGGCATAACGCCATGCCGCCCCTGTCGCTTTCGGCGCAAAAGGGATGAAATAGGCCACCACCAGGGCGAGGAACAGGTAAGCCGCCCGTATGCCCACCCATTTGATGAGGAGAATAAAAAAGCGATACCCGAATACCCCTCCGCGGGTGCGGCCTTTCCAACCGTTTTTGTTAGTTTGCGTCATTCACATGCGAATCAATGAAGTCGTAAAAGTCCTGAAATGTTTTAATACTTGCAAAATCCTGCGCTTTCAACGTCAACCCGAAATGCTGTTCGACCAGCACCACCATATCGACCAGATCCAGGCTGTCCAACTCCAACGTTTGCATCAAAGGCGCATCGGGGCGGATCAGCTCTATATCCGTTTCAAACTCTTCCGAAAGCTTCCGGTTTATCTTCTCTATCAGTTCAGTGTTTGCCATATTCTTTTATGTTCAACTTATTTAATGATGAAATTTCTTAATAATCAAGGTGGAGTTCGTCCCTCCGAACCCAAACGAATTGGAGAGGAAAGCGTCAAACTCCTTTTCTACGGTTTGCACCGGTATATGCAGCAGAGCCGAAGCCTCGTCGGGCTCTTCAAAATTCAGGTGGGGAGCGATAAAGCCGTTTTGCATCATCAGCATCGAATAGACGACTTCGCTGGCTCCGGCCATCCACATCTCATGCCCGGTCATCGACTTGGTCGACGTCACATAAGGGCGGGCGCCCCCCAGGACATGCAGGAGGGCTTTCGCCTCGTTGAGGTCTCCGATCTGCGTCGACGTCGCATGGGCGTTGATATACCGGATATCCTTTATCCCCAGCCCCGAATCCCTTATCGCCATCTCCAGCGAACGGCGGGGGCCGTCGACGTTGGGAACGGAAAGGTGGTCGCCGTTCGACGAAAAGCCATAACCGGCCACTTCGCCCAATATCCGCGCCCCCCTCCGCTTCGCCGATGCGTAGCTTTCCAGGATCAATGTCGCTGCGCCGCCACTGGGCACCAGCCCGTCGCGGTTCTTATCAAACGGACGCGATGCCTTTGCCGGTTCATCTTCGCGCAGGGAGAAAGCCGACAACCCGTCAAAACTACCCACCGAATACATATTCACCTCCTGTGCGCCTCCGCAAACCATACACTCCTGCATCCCCGACCGGATCAGGAAATAGCCCATCCCGATCGCATGCGAACCGCTGGCGCAGGCGCCGGATACGGTAAAGCTAAGCCCCCTCAGTTTAAAGATCACCGAGAGGTTCATCGTCACCGTAGAGTTCATACTCTGGAAGATCGACCCCGAACCGACCAGCGCCGTATTGCGCTTCTCACGGATAATATCCACCGCATGGATGACCGGCTCGGCGCTGCTGTCGTTCCCGTAAAGGATGCCTACCTCGTTCTCCTGCAGATAGGCTTCGTCGATACCCGCTTCGCGGAAAGCCTCCAGGGTCGCCACGTAAGCGTATTGCCCCTGTTCGGAAAGCCCCATGCGCTTCTTGCGGTCGAGCAACCCTTTGATGTCCGGCCGCTCCAGTATCCCCGTCAAAGCCGAACGGTAGCCGTATTCTTTCCTCGCGGGATCAAGCCCTATGCCCGACGCCCCGCGGTACAACGACTGCCTGACCTCCTCCTGATTCTTTCCGATGCAGGAGTATATGCCCATTCCCGTAATGACTACCCTGTTCATGCGTCAAGTATATAATCCGCCATTGATCGAGATCACTTCGCCCGTAATATAGGAGGCCTCCGGAGAGGCCAGGAAGCCCACCAGCCCGGCCACCTCTTCCGGTTCGCCGAACCGCCCTGCCGGAATCAGCCTCTTCAGCTCATCCTCATCCAACTGCCCCGTCATATCCGTATGGATAAACCCGGGAGCGACGGCATTGACCGTTACCCGCCTCTTTGCCGTCTCCTGCGCCAGCGCCTTCGTCGCGGCGATAAGCCCACCCTTGGCGGCGGAATAGTTCGTTTGCCCGGGCAGCCCTTTGATCCCCGACAGGGAGACGATCGTGATAATACGCCCGAACCGCCTGGCCAGCATATTCTTCAACAAGGGCTGCGTGACGTGGAAGAAACCGTTCAGGCCGGTATCCAGCACGTGCGCCCACTCTTCACCCGTCATCCACAGCATCAGGTTGTCTTTTCGGATGCCGGCATTATTGACCAGTACCTCGATATACCCGTCCGGATGCGATTGCATCCAGGCGGACAGCATCTCCGACACCGCAGCGCCGTCCGTCACATCGCATTTCATCAGTTCGCCGTCAGCCCCTTTTTCGCGGACGGCCTGTAGCGTGGCCAACGCTTCGGCATCGTTGTGCCGGTAGTTGATCAGCACATGATAGCCCATTCCGGCCAGTTTTATACAGATGGCTCGCCCGATTCCCCGGCTACCGCCCGTTACCAATGCATATTTCATCATAAAACGTCCATCTGTTTTTCTTTTAAATAATCGATCATCGCTTCCATCTCCTTATATTTTGGTATATCTTCCACAAAGATAGGAAAGAATACCCGTATTTCATCATATACCCGCCGTGAGCGGGGAGAGAGCCTGCCGGCCATCTTCAAACAATCCACCGCCTGCACGATCGCCATAAAATGGATGGCCATGACCTGAAAGGCGTTTTCGACGACGGTCTTTGCGATCAGCGCCGAGTTGGTTCCCATGCTGACGATGTCCTGGTTGTCGTTGTTGTTCGGGATACTGTGGACATACATGGGATTGGACAGCGCCTGACATTCCGCCGTCGTGGATGTGGCGGTAAACTGCGCCGCCTGCATCCCGTAGTTCAACCCCAGTACGCCCATATTAAGGAAAGGGGGGAGAATCCCGTTGATCCGGTCATGGCACAGGTAGTTCAACTGGCGTTCGGCCAGCATGGTCAGCTTGGCGACGGCGATCTTCAGCTTATCCATCTCGAAAGAGACATAGTCGCCATGGAAATTCCCTCCATGATATATATTCTCCGTCACAGGGTCTATCACCGGATTGTCGCACACCGAATGGAGTTCGTCCAGGAGTACCTTCTCCGCATTTTCCAGCTCGTCCAATACCGGTCCCAATACCTGGGGAACGCAGCGCAACGAGTAGTAAGGCTGCACCTTATGGTCGAAAACCGTCTTGTCGCACTGCCCGAACAGCTCGTTCTCGCGTTTACGGACGGACTGCCCGCCCTCTATCCAACGGCGCATGGCGGCGGCGACCCGTCGCTGCCCGGCATGATGTTTCACGCCATTCAATACGGCAGACATAAAGTCGTCGTACGAAGAGGCGATCTCGTTCATCATCACCGAAGCGATCACCGACCAGGCCATCAACCGCTTCGCATAAATCAGGTTGACCAGGCCGATACCGGTCATAACCGACGTGCCGTTCGTCACCGACAACCCCTCGCGGATACGCATGGCAAAAGGCTTCAGCCCATTCTCCGCCAGCACCTCCGCGGCGGGGCGGAGCGATCCTTCATAAAAGGCCTCCCCCTCGCCGATCAGCGCCAACGCGATATGCGCCAACTGCACAAGGTCGCCACTGGCGCCGACGCTGCCATGCTCGGGGACGCAGGGACAAATCCCCCTGTTGATACACGCCGCCAGCAGCTCCGCCAGGGAGGTATGCACCCCCGAATAGCCCTGCATAAAAGTGATCAGGCGGGCGATCATCGCCGCTTTGACATAAAGGGGCGGCAACGGCTTTCCCGCTCCGGCGGCATGGCTGCGTATAATATTGTATTGCAACTGCCGCAGGGAATCATCGTCGATACGGTATTGCGCCATAGGCCCGAAACCGGTGTTGATCCCATAGACCACCTTGTTGGTGGAAAAGCGTTCCAGAAAGGCATAACAGCGTTCCACCCTTTCCAACGCCTCGCCGGATAACAGCAGCGTTTTCCCGCCGAATAGCAGGCCCTCTATTTCGGCCAGCGTGAGCGCCGTATCCGGATAATATGTAATTGATGCCGACATGTTTTTACTTTTGCGTGGCAAATTTAGTTTTTTTCGTTCATTATTTTGAAAGATATATGGTTGTTTGGGAAAAAATGAGCATTTTTACGCCATCTGACAAGAAAACGAACATGACACAATCGAGAGAAAACAATACATTTTCGGGATTCGGGACGGCTCCGGTCTACTTTACCGCTATATCGACCATATTGGGGGCGATCCTGTTTCTGCGCTTCGGGTTTGCCGTCGGCACACTGGGCTTCTGGGGCGCGGTGCTGATCATTATCCTCGGGCATCTTATCACCATCCCGACGGCGTTGGCTATTTCCGAGATAGCCACCAACAAACGCGTCGAGGGGGGAGGCGAATACTTTATTATCTCCCGCTCGTTCGGGCTAAAGATCGGTTCGACGATCGGGGTTACGCTCTACTTCTCGCAGGTGATCAGCGTGGCCTTTTATGTGATCGCTTTTACCGAAGCCTTTGAGCCGATGTTCGACTGGTGGCTGGCGTCTTTCGGCTTTGCCCTTCCCCGGCAGGTGATCAGCGTGCCGGCGCTGTTCTGCCTGGCGGCGATTATCCTGCGCAAGGGGACAGGCCTCGGCATGAAGCTGCTGTATGTGATTACGGCTATTTTGTTTCTCGCCCTGCTTCTTTTCTTTGCCGGAGATCCTGTCGGCGGCGCCGAAGAGACGGCCGCCACGATGCGAACCAATTCGGGGTTTTTCAACCGGGAGCTGTTCTTTGTCATCTTCGCCATCTGCTTTCCGGCCTTTACGGGGATGACTGCCGGCGTCGGGCTTAGCGGCGACCTGAAGAACCCGGGCAAATCCATCCCCCTGGGGACGATGGCGGGAACGGCCACCGGACTGGTCATCTACCTGCTGGTGGTATGGAAACTGGCGGTTTCCGTCCCGCAGGCCGACCTGCTGGAAGACCAACTGGTCATGGCGCGGATCGCCCTTTTCGGGATGTATGTGATTCCGCTCGGACTGGCGGCCTGTACCTTTTCGTCGGCATTGGGCTGTATACTGGTCGCCCCGCGCACCATCCAGGCGCTGGCGCTGGACGGCTGTTTCCCTTTCAGGCGTATCAACCGTTTCCTTGCCCGGGGGAAAGGGGAGACGCGCGAGCCTTTCAATGCTTCCCTCGTCTCTTTCCTGATCGCGCTGGGGTTTGTCCTGGTGGGAAATATCAATGTCGTGGCGGGTATTATCTCCATGTTCTTTTTAATCACCTACGGTACGTTGTGCCTGATTTCATTTATCAACCATTTCGGGTCGTCGCCCTCCTACCGCCCCCGCTTCAAATCCAAGTGGTATTTCTCCCTGGGCGGATTCCTGCTTTCCGTCTGGGTGATGTTTATGATCGATTCGCTGTATACCATCCTGGCCTACGCCATCATCGTTTCGGTCTACCTCTTCCTCGAACGCTACAACAGGGAGGGGAAAGGGCTCGTCGATATCTTCGAGGGGGCGCTGTTCCAATTCAACAGGAGGCTGCGCGTCTTCCTGCAGAAACACCAGTCGGAGCTCGGCGGAGAGGAATGGCGTCCATCGGCGATCTGTATCTCCCCCCATTCATTCGAGAGGGACAAAGTGCTGGAGCTGATGAAGTGGATCAGCCACCAGCATGGCTTCGGTACCTATTTCCATTTTATCGAAGGGTATTACAGCAAAAGCACCTACGCCGAATCGCGCGAAATATTACGCCAACTGATCGACGCACAGAAAGAACACGCCAGCGCGCTGTATATCGACACCATGATCTCCCCCTCCTACACCTCCGCTATCGCCCAGGTGATCCAGGCGCCCTCCATTTCGGGCATGGAAAACAATATGGTCGTCTTTGAGTTTGACAAGGGCGATCCTGATGAGCTGAACCGGATCGTCGACAACATCAACCTGGTGAGGGCAGGCCATTTCGATATCGGTATCTTCGCCGGCTCCACCTATCCCATACGCAACCGCAACGGTATCCATGTATGGATACGCGAAACGGATGAGAAAAACGCCAACCTCATGATCCTGCTGGGGTATATCATCATGGCGCACCCCGACTGGCGCAAGAGCCGGATAAAAATCTTCATCACCAGTACGGCAGGGAAGAGCGACACCGTGAAAGAGGAGCTGAAAGAGCGGATCGCCTCCGGACGGCTGCCCATCACGCTGGCCAATATCGAGATCGTCCTCCTCGGCGGACAGCAGGCCCTTGGCGAGGCCGTCGCCGCCCGGTCTAAACATGCCGGACTGGTGATCCTCGGTTTTCACGAAGAGATCGTCAAAGGCGACGCCCTGCGCTTCTTCGGCGGTTTTCAGGAGATAGGCGACGTGTTGTTCGTCAACGCTTTCCAGTCGAAAGAGATCAATTAAGGGTGGCCTTTCTTCCTGCGGTTGAGCTCCGTTTTCAGCATACGCAGCTCGCGTCCCATCTGTCCGGCGACGGAGGTGTTCTCTTCCGCACGGCGAAAGAGGTAGGGAAGCACATCCCTCACTTTGGCGTATGGAATGTATTTCGTCACATTATACCCCTCATGCGCCAGGTTAAAGGAGATATTATCGCTCATCCCCAGCAGTTGGGAAAAGTAAATGCGCGGATCGTTCCTGTCCAGCCCGCGATCGTCGATCAGCCGCGCCAGGCGGTAATTGCTCTCTTCGTTGTGCGTCCCCATGAAAAGCTCCATCCGGTCGATATGGTCTATGGCGAAGCGGACGCCGGTATTGAAGTTCTCGTCCGTCGCCTCCTTGTCTTTGCATATCGGATCGGTATAGCCGAGTATTTCTGCCCGCTTGCGCTCCTCTTCCATATAGGCGCCGCGCACGAATTTAATGCCCGGCACATACCCCCGTTCCAGCGAATCGTCGTAGATACGCCTCAGGTGGGGCATCCGGTCGTGGCGGTACATTTGCAGGGTGGCGAAGACAATGGCGCGTTCGCGGTTGAAGAGGCGCATGGCTTCGCCGGTCAGCTCGTCGATGGTATCCTGGAAACAGTAATCTTCGGCGTCCACCAGGATACGGACACCGTTCAGGTAAGCGCGCCGGCAAAGCGCCATAAAACGCTCGCGGAACGCCTGGTACGCCTCTTTCTCCTCCTCCGTAAGCTCCTCGTTCTTCTCCGAAGCTTTCGAGAGCAACTCGTCCGTCGTGATGGTGGAGGGCTTGAAGACGGTATAGGCGATATCGGGGTTGTCCTTTGCAAAATCAATCGAACGTACCGTTTCGTCAAACGTAGCCTGTATACCGGCCGGCGTCTGTACCCCTTCGGCGGAATAATCCAGCGTAGAGAGGACATTGAATTGCTTCAGGTGGCGAATGGGCTTCATCGTATCCTGCAACGTCTCGCCTCCTACGAATTGCCTGTACAGCGTAGGCTTGACGGCCCATGCCAAAGGGAGATGCACCTGCAGGGCAATTTGGCTCGCCATCTTTCCCGCCCTGACGACAAAAGGACGTTTGATGGCGCTGAAGAGCATATACGCATTTCTCAATTCGGCTCTTGATTTGGATGAGAAAGCGATTTCCGTATTATCGAAATCTAACATGGCGCTATATTAAAGGTTATTCAATCTCTTTTATTCTTCACCTAAAAAAGGATAGCCGTAACCGGCAGGCGGAACGAGCGTCTCCTTAATCGTGCGCGGGTTGGTCCAACGGATCAGGTTCAACGTACCGCCGGCTTTGTCGTTCGTGCCGGAAGCGCGTGATCCCCCGAACGGCTGTTGGGCGATAACGGCGCCGGTCGGTTTGTCGTTGATATAGAAATTACCGGCGGAGTAGCGCAGCTTATTGAAAGCGGTTTCGATCGCATACCGGTCGCGGGCAAAGATGGAACCGGTCAGCCCGTAGGGCGATGTCCGGTCGCAGATATCCAACGTCTCTTCATAGTCGCCGTCGGCATAGACATAGACGGTCACAACAGGGCCGAAGATCTCTTCCGTCATCGTCTTGAAAGCGGGATTGGACGTTTGGATCACCGTAGGCTCGATATAATAACCGGTCGACTTATCGCCGCCGCCGCCAAAAAGGATCTCGGCGTCCGGGGCTTGCCGGGCATAGTCGATGTATCCCATGATGTTGTCGAACGACGTTTCGTCAATCACGGCGTTGACAAAATTGGTAAAGTCCATCACGTCGCCCATTTTAATCTCTTTCAGCATATCGCCGACCCTTTCCCTGACCTCTTTCCAGAGTGAAGCGGGGATGTAGGCGCGTGAAGCGGCCGAACATTTCTGCCCCTGGTATTCGAACGCACCGCGCACGATAGCCGTTGCCACGTCGTCAGCCGGCGCCGAAGGGTGCGCGAAGATAAAGTTCTTACCCCCCGTTTCGCCCACGATCCTCGGATAGGACACGTAGCTGGAGAGGTTCGCCCCTATCTGCTGCCAAAGGTGGTTGAACGTGGCGGTAGAGCCGGTGAAATGAAAACCGCCCAGGTGACGGCTCGCCATCGCCACCCGCCCGATGACGCTTCCCTGCCCGGGGATAAAGTTCACGACGCCGTCGGGCAGCCCGGCTTCCTGGAATATCTTCATCAATAAATAGTTGGAATGGATCGCCGTCGTCGACGGTTTCCAAAGGGTTACATTCCCCATCACTGCCGGCGCGAGATTGAGGTTCCCCGCGATGGAGGTGAAATTGAACGGGGTCAGGGCAAAGACGAACCCCTCCAGTGCGCGGTACTCCATGCGGTTGATCGTCCCGGTGTCCGAATAGGGCTGCCCGGCATAGATTTGTCCGGCATAAAAGGCGCTGAAACGCAGAAAGTCGATCAGCTCGCATGGGGCGTCGATTTCGGCTTGCATCGGGTTTTTGCTCTGCCCGAGCATAAGGGAGGCGTTCACCAGGTAACGGTATTTCGTAGCGATCAGTTCGGCGATACGCATCATCACCGAAGCGCGTTCCACCCAGGGCAGTTCAGCCCATTGCCGGTGCGCTGCCATGGCGGCGTCGACCGCCATCTCTACCTCTTTCTCTCCCGCCTTGTGATAGACGGCCAACATGTGTGCATGATCGTGCGGCATGACCACCTTTCCGGTATTCCCCGTCCGGACTTCTTTCCCTCCGATAACCAGCGGTATATCCCATTCTTCGGAAGCGAGTTGTGTCAAGGCTTTCTTTAGCGCTATTTTTTCAGTTGTCCCCGGCGCATACGCCTTCACCGGCTCATTGACAGGCTTCCCAAATTGGAAAATAGCATTATTCATGGAACATAAATTTAAAATGTTATCAATTCTATTCAAGCCGTAAACATACTAAATATAATCCATCCCCAGAATCAGAATTTCCAGAATTATAGAATTTTCAGGATTAGCCTGGCTTGGCTTCGGCAAGCTTAAGCCTCTTATAATGACGACGAATTGCAATCGCCTGAAAATCAAATAGTATCCGTCATTGCGAACGCAGTGAAGCAATCCAGGAGTGGGACACACAGACGCACCTCTGGATTGCTTCACTGCGTTCGCAATGACGG
>JAISRY010000227.1 GCA_031273385.1 Tannerellaceae bacterium
CCTGAACATAGGCCTGCATTACAACCGCTTTTTCCGCAACGCATGGATAGACCAGTTCTATGCTTCCGCACAAATGAGCGGCGCAGGGAATATCTATTGGACGGAAACGAACGACATCAGCCAACCTTTCTACGCCCTGCTGAACATGAAAACAGGCGTCCGGAAAGGCATCGTAAGCGCCAGCCTCTGGAGCCGTAACCTCACCGCAACGGACTATGCCGCGTTCTATTTCGAATCACGCAACACCCCATTTATCCAAAAAGGAAAGCCCCTCCAAATCGGCGCAGAGATATCCCTGACGTTCTGATTCCTTACATTCCAAGGATAGACAAGACAAGGGTCATTGTGATATGATGGTGTAGAGACGCAAGATTTTGCGTCTCTACTGCGTTTATAATGACGGTTCCTTATTTGAAATTAAATGCTTATCTTGCCGCTTTATTCATTAATTCGAGAAAAGGATGATTGACCGGAGCATATATATGTTGATGTTATCTTGCGTGGCAGCTATCGGGCTGTCGGCTCAAACAGAAGCTTTTACAGTTGAAATTCCGCCATTAGAGAATGAAAGATGGTGGGGAGGAATGGTAGGGCTGGGTGCGCACATGCCCTTTGCGTCGAATACCGGCGCGTATGACCTGGCAACGCAAAACAACAACAACCAGAATGTCCCTCTCCTGCTCTCATCGGCAGGACGTTACCTGTGGAGCGAACACCCGTTTACGTTCCGGATGAGGAATGATACGCTGGTCGTTCGTTCCGGCTATGAAAAACCGCTGGTCGTCGTTGCCGGCACAACACTGAAAGAGGCCTGCCTCGCTTCGGCGGCAGCACATTTTCCCTCTACCGGCACGATTCCCGAAGCGCTCTTCTTCAGCCAACCGCAATACAATACATGGATCGAACTGATGTATGACCAAAACCAGGAAGATATCCTGAACTATGCCGCTAAGATCCTGGAAAACGGTTTCCCCACAGGTATCCTGATGATTGACGATAACTGGCAGCGCTATTATGGCAACTTCGACTTCAAGGCTGAGAAGTTTGGGAATCCCAAAGCGATGGCCGCCGAGCTGCACCGCATGGGATTCAAACTGATGCTATGGGTATGCCCTTTTTTCTCCCCCGATACGCCGGAGTTCCGCGAAATGCGGCGCCGGGGATACCTGGTAAAAGACAGCTCCGGCAAACGGCCTGCCATGATCGAGTGGTGGAACGGCTACAGCGCATGCCTTGATGTAACAAACCCCGAAGCAGTGGCCTATTTCAAGGCTATCCTGAAGCAGACCATGGAAACGTACGGCGTAGACGGCTTTAAGTTCGATGCGGGGGATGTGTCGTTGATGACCGGCGACTATACCTATTATAATCCGTCGGCCAACGCCAATATATTCTCGCAGAAATGGGCGGAAATAGGCCTGGACTTTCCGTTCAACGAACTGCGTACCACCTGGAAAACCGGCGGCCAACCCCTGGTGCAGCGCCTGGGCGACAAGGCCTACTCGTGGAGCGCCGCTAAATTGCTGATTCCGGGCATGACGGCTGCCGGCCTGATGGGGTTTGCCTATACCTGTCCGGATATGATCGGAGGGGGTGAATTCAGTAGTTTCCTGAAGATAAAGGAGGGTGAGTTTGATGAAGAGCTGATCGTCCGTTCCTGCCAGATCCATGCACTAATGCCGATGATGCAATTTTCTGTTGCCCCCTGGCGCATCCTGAGCAGGGAGAACATGGAAATTTGCGCCCGTTTCGCCCAGTTGCACGTAGAGATGGGCGACTATATCCTTGCCTGCGCAAAACAGTCCTCCACCACCAACGAACCGATCGTCCGCCACATGGAATACGCCTATCCGCACCAAGGCTTCACAGACTGCAACGACCAGTTCATGCTCGGCGACAAATACCTTGTCGCCCCCATGCTAACCAAAGGCTATAAACGCACCGTACACCTCCCCAAAGGAAAATGGAAAGACGACAAAGGCCAAATCATCAAAGGCCCGAAAACAATAGAAATCGAAGTCCCCATCGAACGATTACCCTATTACGAGCTGCTGAAATGAAGCTCACGCTGTAAAATAGAATAGATAAATTGAAAAAAAGAATTACCTTTGTTGAAATAAAAAAAGCAGAGAATGTCTGATAAAACGACACATACAATCATCAACGGGGATAGCCGGCAGATGAGCGAGCTCAAAGACAAGAGCGTACATCTGATCGTTACCTCTCCTCCATATTGGCAGTTGAAAGATTACGGAACGGAGAACCAAATAGGCTTTCACGACGATTACGAAACCTACATCAACCAGTTGAACCTCACCTGGCAGGAATGTTTCCGCGTATTGCACGACGGTTGCCGGCTGTGCGTCAATATTGGCGACCAGTTTGCCCGCTCTACCTACTATGGTCGCTACAAAATTATCCCCATCCATACCGAAATCATTAAGTTTTGCGAGATAGCCGGCTTCGACTTCATGGGGCAGATTATCTGGCAAAAAACCACCACGATGAATACGTCTGGCGGCGCAAGCATTATGGGCAGTTTCCCGCATCCGCGAAACGGGATAGTGAAGTTGGATTTTGAATACATTCTGCTGTTTAAGAAACAGGGAAACGCCCCTAAACCTACGCAGGAACAGAAAAGCAATTCGGCGATGACCAACGAGGA
>JAISRY010000239.1 GCA_031273385.1 Tannerellaceae bacterium
ATAAACGCAGTTTATTGGGTACTTATAATGACGAGAATTTACAATCGGCTAAAAATCAATCAATTCTCGTCATTTCCCCTTTTTGATAAACGCAGTTTATTGGGTACTCGCAATGACGGTTACTATAAAAAATCGTATCTTTGTATTCTCAAATCAGAATATCGGGTAACATGAAGTATAAATTATTAGTTCTTGATGTTGATGGGACGTTGCTGAATGACAGGAAAGAAATAACGCCGGTGACGTTGATCACACTTTTGAAGATACAACAGATGGGGATACAGGTTGTTTTGGCATCGGGACGGTCTACACACGGGATTATGCCGCTGGCCAAGGCGCTGGAGCTGGATAAGTACAACGGGCATATCCTCTCCTATAACGGCGGACAGATCTTTAATATGCAAACGGGGAAACTCCTGTTCGAGCGGCGTATCAATACGGAACTCATCCCCTATCTGGAGAAGACGGCAAAGAAAAACGGGTTCACCATCCTGACATACCATCAGGACAGGTTGTTTACCAACAACCCGGAGAATCTCCATGTACGGGAAGAGGCGGCGCGGAACGGGATGCAGGTCGTCGAGGCGGAGCCTTTTGCCGGAGCTATCACGTTCTCGCCCTGCAAATGTATGCTGGTCAGCGACGACGAAGAGGCGTTGATCCGGTTGGAGAACCATTTGAAAAAGCGGCTGGACGGCGTATTGGATATCTTCCGCTCGGAGGCTTACTTCCTGGAAGTCGTCCCCCCCTCCATTAATAAAGCGGATACGCTGGGCATCCTGATGGAAAAGCTGTCCGTCACCGCCGAAGAGATCATCGCGATAGGCGACGGCGTATGCGATATCTCCATGATACAGATGGCCGGCCTGGGCATCGCCATGGGCAATGCGGCGGAGGCGGTGAAACGGTGCGCCGACAATGTCACCACGTCGAACGAGGACGACGGCGTGGCCAGGGCGGTGGAAGAACATATCATCGCCAAAATGCATCCGGCCGATATCCCGCTGGATCAGCTCAATATACGGGCGCGCCATGCCTTGATGGGCAATCTTGGGATTCAATATACCTACGCCTCGGAGGGGCGCGTGGAGGCGACCATGCCGGTAGACCTCCGCACGCGCCAACCCTTTGGTATCCTGCACGGGGGCGCTACGCTGGCGCTGGCGGAAACCGTCGCTGGGCTGGGCTCCATGATCCTTTGCCACCCCGACGAGTTCATTGTCGGGATGCAGGTGAGCGGCAATCACCTGTCGTCGGCGCGTGAGGGGGATACGGTACGCGCCGTCGGGACGATCATACACCGGGGGCGTTCTTCGCATGTGTGGAACGTCGACGTGTTCACCTCTACCGATAAGCTGGTCTCTTCCGTACGTGTCGTAAACAGTGTATTGAAGAAGAGATGACGGCTGAGGAGATCGCAGGACTGGATTGTTTGATCCGGCAAAACCGGAGTTTTGCCATGTACAGGATTCCGGGTGAAGAGGACTGTCATTTTCTGATGCAGGAAGAGGGAGAGGTCGATGTGTTGTACGATATGGAGGAGCTGAACGGCCAGACAGGGTTCGTGATCGCCCCTTTCGAGGCTTCGGCCTCCTGCCCGGTAGTCGTTATCCGTCCCGACCGGTGGAGCATCCCACTCCCCGCCGGAGAGGAGGAAAGGAATCATGCCGCCGCGCACAGGCCTCCTGCCGGTTGGGATTTGTCGGAGGCGAAAGCGGCATACGGCGCTTATTTCTCGACGTTTATCGAGCCGCTGAAAGAGAAGCGTTTCGAGAAGCTGGTACTCTCGCGAAGCGTCACCATAGGGAGGGAGGCGGGCTTTTCGCCGGCTACGGCCTTTTCGTATGCCTGCAAACGCTACATCCGTTCGTATGTCTACCTTTGCCATACCCCGCAGACGGGGACATGGATAGGGAGTACGCCGGAGATTCTGTTGTCGGGGTCGGGCAACGACTGGCACACCGTCGCGCTTGCCGGGACGCAGCGCGTCAGGAACGGGGAGCTGCCCCGCACGTGGAACGACAAGAACCTGATTGAACAGATGCTGGTGACCGCCTACGTCAGGAAACAGCTCACCCATTTCCAGGCCTCCCCTACCGAGAAAGGGCCGTATACCGTCCAGGCGGGAGAGCTGGCGCACCTGAAAACCGATTTCCGTTTCGCCCTCTCCGGCAACGACCGCCTGGGTAGCCTGCTGAAACTGCTGCACCCGACGCCGGCCATATCCGGTATCCCGAAAGAGGAGGCGTTCGGGTTTATCCTCCGCAACGAAGCCTACGACCGCAGGTACTATGCCGGGTTTATCGGCTGGCTGAACCCCGGAGGCAGGAGCGATATCTATGTCAACCTGCGCTGTATGCAGGTAACGGATCAGGCCTTTACACTCTATGCCGGAGGCGGGCTATTGCCCATGTCGACGGTCGATGAGGAATGGCAGGAGCTGGAAGATAAGTTGCAAACGATGTTGGTATTGACTCAAAACGGCTGAACGGTGTATTCCGGAAAGAAACATATCCTGCAACTTGTTGCGCTGCTGAAAGCGCATGGGATCTCGCAAGTCGTCCTCTCCCCGGGTTCGAGGAACGCCCCCATTATCCATTCGCTCGCCGGCGACCCGTTCTTCCGTTGCCACTCCGTCGTCGACGAACGGAGCGCGGGATTCTATGCGCTCGGCATAGCGCAATACCGGGCGGAGCCGGTTGTCGTCTGCTGTACGTCGGGGACAGCGGCATTGAACATCGCGCCGGCCGTCGCCGAAGCCTTTTACCGGCAATTGCCCATCATTGTGGTGGCCGCCGACCGTCCACCGGCATGGATAGGGCAAATGGACGGGCAGACGATCCCCCAGCCCGGCATGTTCCGCTCACTGGTCAAAAAAAGCGTCCAGCTTCCCGAAATAAACACGGAGGAAGACGAGTGGTACTGCAACCGGCTGATCAACGAAGCGCTGCTGGCGGCCGACCATCACGGCAAGGGGCCGGTACATATCAACGTCCCCCTTTCCGAACCGCTCGCCGGCGATATGGCGGACAGGCTGCCCGAGGTGAGGAAGATCACCCGCCATACGGATATGAGGCCGCTGAGGGAGCGTTTCCTGAGGCATGAAAGGCGGATGATTATTGTTGGACAGTCGGACTATGACCCTCGGACGGTGGAGGCGCTGGACAGGCTGGCCGACATGACCGGTTGCGTGATCCTTGCCGAGCATCTTTCCAATATATACCCCCCGCCGCATACCCGGCCCACCGACTGCCTGCCGGTCAAGAACTTCGACGAGGTACTCCGCCTCCTGCCGCCGGACGAACGGGCGCCGTATGCCCCCGGCCTGCTGATCACCATGGGCGGGCATATCGTGTCGAAGCATATCAGGCAGTTTCTCCGAAGCTTCCCGCCGGAAGAGCATTGGCATGTCTCCCCGTCCGGCGAAGTGGCCGACCTGTTCCAGCATGTGACGGATATCATCGTGGGGGACGGGCGGGCGTTTCTCGAACAGCTGATTGGCGACGGAAAGGCTGCCGGCGACGGCGGGAGGGCTTTTGCCCGCCTATGGCACGCCGCATCGCAGGGTATTCATACGCCGGAGGTGGATTTTTCCGACCTCTATGCCGTAAAAGCGCTTCTCGAAGCCATCCCCGATCACGCTTTCCTTCACCTGGCCAACAGCTCCAGCGTGCGCCTCGCCCAGCTCTGCCGCATCGACCGGCCGCTCAGGATATCGTGCAACAGGGGATGCAACGGGATCGACGGCTGCCTCTCTACGGCTGCCGGATTTGCGGCGGTAAACGAAGAGCCGACGTTCCTCCTGATCGGCGACCTGGCTTTCTTCTACGATATGAACGGCTTATGGAACAGCCGGATAAGCAAAAACCTGCGTATCCTGCTCAACAACAATGGCGGCGGCGGGATCTTCCATACCCTGCCCGGGCATGGACAGCCCTCCGCCGCCGGACACTATGTCTCGGCGCCCCACCATACCAGCGCAAAGGGCTGGGCGGAAGCCTGCGGCTTTACCTACCTCCAGGCGTCGGACAAGAACGGGCTGGACGGACACCTGCCGGCTTTTATCAGCCGCCATGGAGACCGCCCCATCCTGCTGGAGGTATTCTCTTCGATAGAAAAAAACATGGAGATCCTCCGCCATTACTATAACAATTTAACGAAATAGATCATGACAGCAACAAGCAGACAGTGGACAACGATCAGGGAATACGAAGATATCCTGTTCGACTTCTATAACGGGATTGCCCGTATAACCATCAACCGTCCCCGTTACCACAACGCATTTACCCCCACGACGACCGGCGAGATGAGCGATGCGCTGCGCCTGTGCCGCGAAGAGGCCTCGATCAGCGTCGTCGTCATTACCGGAGCAGGCGATAAGGCGTTCTGTTCGGGTGGCGACCAGAACGTCAAGGGGAAAGGAGGGTACGTCGGCAAAGACGGCGTGCCCCGCCTGAGCGTCCTGGATGTCCAGCGGCAGATACGCTCGCTGCCCAAGCCGGTAATTGCGATGGTGAACGGCTATGCGATCGGGGGAGGGCACGTACTGCATGTGGTGTGCGACCTGACGATCGCCTCCGAAAATGCGGTTTTCGGACAGACCGGCCCCCGCGTAGGAAGCTTCGACGCCGGCTTCGGCTCTTCCTACCTGGCGCGTATCGTAGGGCAAAAGAAAGCCAGGGAGATCTGGTTCCTCTGTCGCCAATATAACGCTGAAGAGGCATTGGATATGGGATTGGTCAACAAGGTCGTCCCCCTCGACAGGCTTGAAGACGAGGCGGTCGACTGGGCGGAGACCATGATGAGGCATAGCCCGATGGCGCTACGCATGATCAAGGCAGGGCTGAATGCCGAACTGGACGGACAGGCCGGTATCCAGGAGCTGGCCGGCGACGCCACACTGCTGTATTACCTGACCGACGAATCCCAGGAGGGAAAACAGGCGTTCCTTGAAAAACGCAAACCCGACTTCAGCCAATACCCCAAATTCCCATGATGAAAGAGATCACAGGCCGGCACATCCCCGGCTGCCGGCTGACGGTCATGCAATACCGCCTGAATTTCCGCCAGCCTGCCGG
>JAISRY010000086.1 GCA_031273385.1 Tannerellaceae bacterium
GATACTGTCCGTCGTTGCCTCGGAGGATATTTCCTCCCCAATAGGAGTAGTTGGAATCTTCGATGCCGTTGTCGACGAAACGTGGAATGACGTTTTCCGCGCCCCAGGTATCTTTCGACGACGCGCCTTGCGGCATGGGCAGGAATCTGTCCAGGAATCGCGCTCCGGGAACGAGCTGATCCCATCCGGCAGGGCGCGGACGTTCCGTAATCTGGGAAAACAGGTGGGTGTTCGCACACAAGGCGAAGACGAAAGCAGTCAAAATTGTTTTGTAAGGTACCATAATATGTTTTTCAGTTTAAATTTGGAGCGTAAAGATAGACAAAAAAGGCGTACATTTGCAGGAATAAATCAGTAATATTGTGGGAATGAAATCTATTTTGTTGTTCTGTTTAGCCGCCGTAATGGCAGGCTGTAGTTCCAAACCGCAGGAACTGCCTCGTTTTGTTGTCGTTTCGGATACCCATTTCGGGAGTGAGCATGGCGATGGTGCGACGGTGAAAGTGACCCGTTCGTTGAAAAACCTCCTGTCGAAAGAGCCTTTGGCCGACGCCGTTTTTGTCGTCGGAGACCTTACCGAACGGGGGAAACCGGAAGAGTATGATCAATTGTTGTCGGTATTTTCCGACACAGCTTGTGTCCCCAAGGGAGTTGCCGTCTATTTTATGGGCGGGCTCTTCCATGATGCCGTGACCAGTGGCAATTACGATATTTACCGCGCGAAAGTGCCCCAGCCGCTGAACCAATATGTGGAGATTAAAGGCTATCCGTTTATCACCCTCACCGAGGGCGGTCACGATGCCGGTGCGGAGGTAAATGTCGAAGCGAGGCGGTTCCTTTCGGAAAAGATGGCTGACGCCGCCCTCCACTACCCGGGCAAACCTATTTTTGTCTTTGTCCACATCCCACCGCTAAACACCTGCTACGGTTCTACCGAAAGGGACAGTTGGGGTAACGACGTATTTTTATCCGTGCTGAACCGCTATCCGCAGGCGATCGTCTTTTCCGGCCATTCGCATTTCCCGCTGGGTGATCCGCGGTCGATCCACCAGGGAACGTTCACGACGGTAAATGACGGCAGCCTGAAGTATGCCGAAGTAGAACATGGGGTAGTCAATATCGGTTACAAGCCGGAAAATTACATCAACGTCACCGAGGGGGTGATCGTCGATGTGGCGGAAAACGGAGATGTGGAAATCGAGCGGTGGGACACCCGCCGTAACGAAGAGATACGGCCCAAATGGATCGTCCGGGCGCCGCATGACGGTAGCCGGTTTACGTATAAAAACCGCGACGGACTTCCCGCGCCTCTGTTCCCCTCCGGAGCAAAGCCGGGTGTCAGCCACCTTGCGGGGGATTCCCTCGTGGTGACTTTTCCACAGGCGACAGACAACGAGGTGGTACACCATTATCTCGTCGAAATCACGGAAAAAGAGAGGGTGATCGCCTCTTTCAGCAAGTTCTCGCAGTTCTATCTCAACAGCGACATGCCGGAAGAGCTTAGCGTCGGGTTCTCCGGATTGCCTGCCGGGAAAGAACGCGCCGTGCGTGTAACAGCCATTGATTCATACGACAATCCATCCCCTCCGATAACCGCCCGTATAGACGACCGGTTGTAAGGCGGCCGGTCAGAGCGTAAGGCTTATTCCGTTATAGAAGTCCAGTATCTTGGCGCGGAAGATGAAGTTATACTTTGCCTGAGCCTGTTCGGAGAGGCTTTGCGCATATTTGGTTTTCGATTCGTTGTATTCGAAAACCGTACTCTTCCCGGCATTGTAGCGCTCTTGGGCATAGCTGAACGCCTCTTTGCTTGCGTCGACGGACTTTTCGGAAGCCTTGTATTTCTCCTGGGCGGCCGTTGCATTGTAAAAGGCTTGCTGTATCTCTTTATAGAGCGCTTTTTTGCTGTTTTCGACCATTAATTCACGGTTGATGATATTGATACGCGCCGTGCGCACGCTGTTGCGCACCTGAAAACGGTTGAAAATCGGGATAGAGAGGCTGAAACCGATCGTCTTTCCTTCGTTCGTCTTCAGCTGGTTGCTGAAAGCCATGTTTTTCTGTCCCTCCGGTAGACCGGTATAGTAGTAATAAAAGCCGTTGCTGTAATTGGCGTTCAGGTTCAGCGTGGGGTAATAACCGGCTTCGGCTACTTTCAGCATCTTCTTCTGGCTTTCCAGCAGGTAGGTCTGCTCCCTGATCTGCGGTTTAATCAGAACGGCGTTCTGGTAGATATGATCCGGCGGTAGAATACTTCCCATATATTGGGCGACGGCATCCTGTATTTCGGGCTCTTCGATGTCAAAACCCTTGTCTTCGCGCTCCAGTTCCAGCCGTTGCGCCAGGTCGAGCAGCGCGAGGTCGACATTGTTTTTCGCCTCGACAAGCGTCACCTCGTCGTTGGCCAGTTGCGCCTTGATATCGTAGAGTTGGGAGGCGGGCACCTTTCCCGCTCCCACCAACGCCTCCGTTTGGTTCACCTGTGTGCGGGTCAGCTCCACCTGCAACAGGGCGATATTCATCACCTCCTTATTGTAGAGTACCTGCAAGTAGAACGAAGCGATATTGATTGCCAATTCGTCTTTCGCCTTGTTCAACGTCTCCACGGCAGCCTGCAAATCCAGTTTCCGGGCGGCTATGTCGTTGGATATCCTGAAGCCGTCGAATACCGGCATGTTGAGTTGCAGGTTAAAGGAGGTATTGGC
>JAISRY010000160.1 GCA_031273385.1 Tannerellaceae bacterium
ACGGCGCCCGTCCAGCTATTCTTCCCGTTGCCGCACTCCTGCTCCGTCTGGTACAGTTTCATATCCGGGTAGCGGGCATGGATACCGGGGATAGCCGCTTTCCCCGCCCACTGAAAGCCGACGCCTTTCACATACCGGCTACAATCGGGATCCTGCAATACCGTATCGACCAAGGCTTCGTCTTTCCGCTCCATCGTACCGAACAGGATATCCACCTTTTCTTTTTCCATGGCAGGCCCCAGGTATTTCCCGATAAAACGCGCCAGCGAAGCCGCCGTCCAGCAACAGCTGGGGAAGATCTGCGCCGAGTTAAATTCGTTCTGCGGCATAACGGCGAAGATATCAATCCCCTGTTCCCTGTATGCGGATATAAAGCGGGAGAAATAGAGGGCGTACGCCTGCAAATAGAGGGAGTCCTGGATAAACATATCCGTCCCCTCATACCCCACCCGGTCGGGCGGAAGTCCGTTGCGGTATTTCTCCGCCACATTTTCGCCCGTATAGGCCGACGCATAATGTTTGTTGTATTTCATCCACGACGGCGGAGACCAGGGGGATGCCCAAAGGCGCAAGTCCGGCTGGTATTTCTTCGCGTTCCGGATAAAGGGGATCAGCGTTTGCAGGTCGTTGGCTACGGTAAAGTGCGCCATACCGAAATCGCCCTCCGTCTCGTCGTATGAATACCAGTCGCGCGAAAAGTCATTCGCCCCTACCGGCATACGGCAGATGGTGAAGTTCGCGCCCAATCCGGGGAAGAACAGCTCCTGCATGACCTCTTCGCGGACGGCAGGCTCCAGCTTGCTCAGCGAAAGCCATCCCAGCTCGTTGAAACAGGCGCCGAAGCCGTCGACCTGTTGCCGCCTGGCGTCCGTCGCTATGACGACATCCGCTTTCGAGGCGGCATCCGCCGGAGCGGCGGAAAGCAGTTCCTGTTTTTCCCAAGGCGCATCCGCTGTGGTCATCACCCATTCCGCTTTTGGCTGAAATGTACAGGAAGAGATGCCGGCGCCCACCATTAAAATGGCATGTAAAATGATATAAGGCTTCATTGTAAATAGAATATATAGGTTATGTCTGAAGCGTATGGATCAATTCGTCCAAAGTGACCGGGGTTTGCTCGCCGGTCAGCATATTCTTTATATGTATTTTTCCCTCCGCCATTTCATTTTCCCCGACGATAGCGACAAAGGGGATCTGTTTGGCATTGGCGTATCCCATCTGCTTTTTGATTTTTGCCGCTTCGGGGTACAGTTCTGTCCGGATACCGGCGGCACGTATTTTGCCCAGCAGGGGAAGCAGGTATTCCTCTTCTTCCGGTCCGAAGTTGACGAAGAGCAGTTGGGTGGCCGACAGCCGTCCGGCGGGATACAGCTCCAGTTGGTTCAGCACATCGAAGATACGGTCTGCGCCAAAAGAGATACCGACGCCGGAGATGCCCTCCATCCCGAAAACGCCGGTCAGGTTGTCATACCGCCCTCCGCCCGTAATGCTGCCTATTTGGACGTCCAGCGCTTTCACCTCGAAGATCGTCCCCGTATAGTAGTTCAGCCCGCGCGCCAGCGTAAGGTCTACCTCCAAACCGGCCTGTAGCCCGGCGCCGCCCAGTTTGCCGAGGATAAACGCCAGCTCATCCACGCCTTTCAGCCCTGTTTCGGAGGAGGCGAAGACCTGCCGGAGCTCCGCGATCTTCCCGTCATTACTCCCGCCAAGCAGCAGGATCGGCTGAAGCCGCCCGACCGCCTCTTCCGACAGCCCTTTCGAGCGAAGTTCCTCATTGACGCTCGCCAGATCCGTCTTGTCCAGCTTATCAATGGCAACGGTGATGTCGACGATCTTTTCCGGCTCGTTGATCAGCTCGGCTATACCGGAAAGGATCTTCCGGTTGTTTATTTTAATACATACCCTGATCCCCAGCCGGCGGAACACCTCGTCCATAATCTGTACCAACTCCACTTCATTCATGAGCGAATCCGAGCCGATCACGTCGCCGTCGCACTGGTAGAACTCGCGGTAACGCCCTTTCTGCGGACGGTCGGCACGCCATACGGGCTGTATCTGGTAACGCTTGAACGGGAAGTTGATCTCATTCCGGTGTTGCACGACATAACGGGCGAAAGGAACGGTCAAGTCATACCGCAGCCCTTTCTCGCACGCTTTCACGGCAAATTTCGCCGCATGACGCTCCAGCAGCTCCCCATCGGGGATACCGGCAAAACAGTCGCCGGAGTTTAATATTTTGAAAAGAAGCCTGTCGCCCTCTTCGCCGTACTTCCCCATCAATGTGGAAAGATTCTCCATGGCCGGCGTCTCTATCTGTTGAAAGCCATAAAGATGATATACTTCGCGGATCGTATCGAAGATATAATTCCGTTTCGCCATCTCTTCCGGCGAAAAATCCCTTGTCCCTTTCGGGATGGTTGGTTTCTGCATGATCAATCGTTTTGTAATTTGAACTGCAAAGATACGATTTTCAAGCGAGAACAATCGGCCTGTAGCGGGGGACTAATCCTTTCATGATGCACCACCCTATCAGGTAGGAGACGGCGCAGATCGAAAAGATAATAAAGTAACCGGCCTCCTCGCCTTTGAAACCCATAAACGGCATTCCGGTTTTACCGGAAAAGTCGAACAGCGTCCCCGCCCCTTTCTGGATAATAAAAGAGCCCAACCCGCCGGCCATACCGCCGATACCGGTGATAGTGGCAATCGTCGATTTGGGAAACATATCGCCGATGGTCGAAAAGATATTGGCCGACCACGCCTGGTGCGCAGCCCCCGCAATACCGATGATGATGACCGGCAGCCAGTAGGAATAGCTGCCGAACGGCTGTGCCAGCAACGCCAGCAACGGGAAAAAGGCGAAGATCAACATCGCTTTCATTCGTCCCGCGTATGGATTCATCCTTTTCTTGTCGATAAAATAGGAGGGTAGCCAACCGCCGATAATAGACAGCATGACGACGGTATAAAGAACAGTAAGGGGAAGCACCTGGTCGGTCCCTTTCAGCCCGTAGACAGATTCCAGGTATTTGGGCATCCAGAAAAGGTAGAACCACCAGACGCCGTCCGTCATGAACTTCCCTACGGCGAACGCCCATGTCTGTTTGAACTTGAAGCACCCCACGAAAGAGATCTTTTTTACCGGCCCCGACAGCGTCCCGTCCGCGGCGCGTTCCTGCTCGTTCGGGTCTTTATCTTGCAGGATATAGGCCAGCTCGGCCTCGTTTACCTTGGGATTCGCTTCGGGCTTTTTGTAGAGGAATACCCAGAAGCCCATCCAGACGAACCCGAGCAGCCCGATGATGATGAAAGAGGCCTCCCATCCCCATGCCGCCGCAATATAAAGGATACAGGCGGGGGCAATCATCGCGCCGATGGTGGCGCCGGAATTAAAGATACTGGTAGAGAACGCCCGGTCTTTCTTTGGGAAATACTCCGCCGTCGCCTTGATGGCTGCCGGGAAATTACCGGCTTCGCCCAGCGCCAGCACCAGGCGGGCGCATATAAATAAGGTAACGCTTACCGACGTAATCAACGCCCCGTTTTCGACATGCGACAATATATCGCGCGCCCCCTCGAAGCCTGTCAGCCATTTGCCGGCGACGATGCCGGAAGTGGCGATACCGCAGAACGCATGCAGGCAAGCGCCGACCGACCAGATCCCGATCGCCCACAAGAACCCTTTCTTCGTATCCAACCAATCGACAAGCCGCCCGGCAAACAACATGCACACCGCATAGAAGATGGAGAACCAGGCCGTAATATCGCCATAGTTCTCATTTGTCCAATGAAACTCCGGCCCGATAAAGCTGGGCCACGTAAGTGATAACACCTGACGGTCTAAATAATTAATCGTGGTGGCGAAGAAGAGCATGGCACAAATCATCCATCTGTACGACGTCATCTTCCCGTTTACTTTTCCTGGTATCTGCATGGCATCCAATTTATTTTAAAGTTCAAGGAGCGCAAATATAGTAAATAAATGTGAGTACCGCCGATCGAACGCTATTTTTTCGTATGTTTGCCGGAAAGACGTAAATTAACTTTATATGAAGAAGAGAGTGATTTTTTATTTGCTCGCGGCCGGCGGCCTGTTTGCCGGTTGCCATACCACGGGGCAGGAGCCGTTGCCGGCGGTGATCGAGCGGGGATTGCAGGTGGCCGAACGGCAGGCGTTGGCCATGGCTGAGAAACTGGAAACACAGGAGGGGAAACTGCCCAAGAGCGTCGCGGCGGACGGTACGTTTGAGACAAGCGGCTACGGCTGGTGGTGCAGCGGGTTCTTCCCCGGACTGCTCTGGTACCTGTATGAAGAAAGCCCCACACCCGAACTGAAAAAGTATGCCGAACTATACACCGCACGCGTTGAGCCGGCAAAAAACCTCACCAATACGCACGACCTGGGGTTTATGCTCTATTGCAGCTTTGGGAACGGATACCGCATCACCCATAACCCCGCGTACCGGGAGGTGATGACGACCGGCGCCTACTCGCTGGCGACGCGCTACGATCCGGTCATCGGCGCCATCAAGTCGTGGGACTCCGACAAAAACAAGTGGCAGTTTCCCGTTATTATCGACAATATGATGAACCTGGAGCTGTTGCTTTGGGCGGCAAAGGAGACTGGGGATACGCAGTTTGACGACATCGCGAATACCCATGCGGAGAAAACGATGGAACACCACTTCCGCCCCGACTTCAGCAGCTTTCATGTCGTCTCCTACGATACCCTTTCCGGTTTCCCACACGTCAAGCAGACCCACCAGGGCTTTTCCGACGAATCGGCCTGGGCACGGGGGCAGGCCTGGGGGCTTTACGGATATACCGCGATGTACCGCGAGACGGGCAACGCCGCCTACCTGGAGCTGGCGCGGCAAATCGGGAAGTTTATCATCAACCACCCTAACCTGCCCGAAGACAAGGTACCCTATTGGGACTTTGACGCGCCCGACATCCCCACGGCCGAACGCGACGCTTCGGCGGCTGCGATTATGGCGTCCGCCTTTGTCGACCTGAGCCGTTTGGACGACACCCCTTTCGGCAAGGAGTGCCTGGCGGTGGCGGAGCAACAGCTGCGCACCCTCTCTTCGCCCCATTACCTGGCGGAGCCGGGAAGCAACGGCCATTTTATCCTGAAACACTGCGTGGGGCACCTGACGGGCGGTTCGGAAATAGACGTCCCCCTCACCTATGCCGACTACTACTATGTCGAAGCGCTTTTGCGGCTAAAAAATACACTTACTAAACAATAAAAGAGACCGGAGATGAAAACAACATACGAACTGAGGTACGCCGCACACCCCGAAGATGCGAAACAATACGACACGAAAAGGCTTCGCCGGGATTTCCTGATCGAACACCTTTTCCTGCCCGACGAGGTCAATATGGTCTATTCCATGTACGACCGCATGATTGCCGGCGGAGCCATGCCGGTAAGGGAGAAGCTCCGGCTGGAAGCCATCGAGCCGCTCAAGCAGCCGGTTTTTCTTCGCAACCGCGAAATAGGTATATATCATGTAGGCGGCGGCGCGGGGATCGTCCATATCGGCGACCAGGCGTTTGAGCTAGCCTATAAGGAGGCGCTCTATCTGGGTTCGGGAGACCGCGAACTCTATTTCGAAAGCAAAGACCCCTCCCACCCTACCCTCTTCTATTTCAATTCACTGACGGCGCACCGCAACTATCCGGACAGGAAGATCACCAAAGCGGATGCGGTAGTAGCCGAGATGGGCGCATTGGAAACGTCCAACCACCGCAATATAAACAAGATGATCGTCAACCAGCTCCTCCCCACCTGCCAATTGCAAATGGGCATGACCGAGCTTGCTCCCGGCAGCGTATGGAACACCATGCCCGCCCATATACACAGCCGCAGGATGGAGGCCTATTTCTATTTCGAGGTACCCGACGGACAGGCCGTCTGTCACTTTATGGGCGAGCCGGACGAAACGCGCCATATCTGGATGAAAGGAAACCAGGCGGTCTTGTCCCCCGAATGGTCTATCCACTCCGCGGCGGCCACCTCCAACTACACCTTTATATGGGGCATGGGCGGCGAAAACCTCGACTACGGCGACCAGGATTTCTTC
>JAISRY010000219.1 GCA_031273385.1 Tannerellaceae bacterium
CCCCGCTTGGTGGTTACGATAATGACACCATTGGCAGCCCGCGCTCCGTAGATAGCGGTGGAACTTGCATCTTTCAGCACCTCGATGGATTCAATATCGTTCGGATTGATGGATCCTAAGATATTGTCCTTGGTGCCTTCGCTGTATTTTCCGGCGGTGGGACTACCCGGGTCTTTGACGGGGAATCCGTCGATAATAATCAGCGGGTCATTGCCGGCAGAAACGGAAGCTGCACCGCGAATCCTGTACGAGGCGCCGCCGCCGGGCTGGGCGCTGACGGTACTCACCTGCAGACCGGCCGCCTTTCCGGCCAGTACGTGGCTGACGGTGGAAACCGTGGCAACGGGCGTGTCGTCCAGTTTGACGGATGAGATGGCGCCGGTCAGGTCGCGCTTTTTCTGCGTCCCGTAGCCCACGACGACGACTTCATCCAGCAGCTGGAGATCTTCGACTAAAGTGATTTGAATCCGCTCCCGATTCCTCACCTCAATTTCCTGCCCGGCATATCCGATAAAGGAGACCTGCAAAACGGCATTGTCCTTCACCTCCAGCAGGAAATTCCCATCCCCGTCGGTGACGGCTCCGTTTGTCGTTCCCTTCTCGACTACGTTTACGCCAGGCATGGCTTCGCCGCCGGCATCCGTCACCCGTCCAGTGATTCTTTTCCCAGACTGCCGGAAAAGACCGGTGGCCGGGTCTGTCTGCCGTTTCGACAGGACGATGTATTTATTCTGAAACTCGTACCGTACGCCCGTATCCAGAAAGGCTTCGTTCAAAAAGGCGACAATCTCACCGGATTTGTTTTTCAGCTGGATGATCCGGTCTACGTCCACATCGTCGTTGCGAAACACGACCAGATAATCAGTTTGCTTCTCTATTTCTGCGATCAGTTGCTTCACGGAAATGCGGTTCTCATTGATTTCAATTTTTATGTTTTGCGCGTTCGTACTGACGGCGACTAGTTGAAATACACATGCAAATAGCAGTAAAATTGATATTTTCATCATTCTTAAATATCCCCTGCGGTCGTGTTTTTTATGCGCAGGAAGCTTCAATAAATATATTATATTCATATCTTTGTTTGTTTTTGGGTGAATACTGAATAAGTTTCGTATTTGCTTAATCTTGCCGCGGCAGGTGTTCCAGCATCTGTCGTGGCTTTTTTTTATGGTGCGTGTATCATGGGCTTTTGAATTTAGAGGTAAGACATGTGTTATTTGCGGATCGTAATCCGGTTGTTCTCCCCGTCTTTCTCCACGCGAAACTGCTTAATACGCTGCATCAGGTGGAGAATGACATCTATCCCGTCCCGTTGTCGGAACTTCACGGTATATCGCCACTGGAGCATCTCGGCATCGTGGACGTCGATGGCGACATCATAATACAGTTCCAGTTTCCTGACGATATGCTCGAAGCGTTCGTTTTCGAAACTGTATATGCCTTCTTTCCAGAGGAAATGGTCATTGCTCGAAATGCGGCCCATCGTCATCGTACGGTCGCAGATCAGGACTTCTTCGTTCGGGCGGAGCGTGACGCTTCCGGAGGCCGATCCCGGCATGATTACCTGCAGACTGCCTTCCAGCAGACTGATGCGGCTGTCCGCTTCTCCGGGGTAGCGGTAGAGGTTGAATGTGGTGCCCCTCACGCGGATGTCCACGCCGAGGGAGGATACGATGAAGGGTCTCTTCGCATCCTTTGCCACCTGAAGAAATGCTTCGCCTTCGATGCCGATGCGCCGTTCGTTCCCGGCGAACACTGCCGGCCAGGTCAGTACAGACCGTGCGTTCAGCCATATAAGCGTGCCATCGGGAAGTATCAGGCTTACGCGCTGGCCAGCAGGGACGGAGAGGGTGTTGAGCATCACGACATCCGCCAGGCGGTTGTTTCCCGAGAAATAAATGCCGGTCGCCATCCACGTTCCGACCACCAGACAGAGGATTGCGGCAGCATAACGCAACGTGTGGACAAGCCTCCTGCGGCGGACAAAGCGGAGGCGTTCGCGAATGAATCCGTCGCAGGTCGCGACGCTCTGCTCCCTGTCGCCTTCCTGCGGGGCGAGGTTCAGCAGGGCATGCAGATTGTGGTGGCGGATAAACTGTTTTTTCACTTGTTCGTCCGACGCGGCAAGGCGCAGCAGACGGATGCGTTCCGCAGCACTCAACTCTCCCTGATAATATTTTATTATTTGACTGTCCATTTTCCAGGTATTATTAGTATAAACGGATAAGGATTGTAATTCCGCCAAACAGAAACGAAAATAAACGAAGAAAATGAAAGGTTACAGCAGAAACAGGAATAGCGGCAGGTAATTTTCAAGTTTCTGTTTCAGCTTTTTATAGGCAATTCCCATCTGCGTTTCAACCGTATTGACCGATATGTGCAGTTCCGCTGCGATTTCCTTCTGTTTTTTTCCTTCCAGTTTGCTCTTGATAAAAATCTCCCTACACTTTTCGGGCAAAGATTGAATGGCTTTCGATATCAGGGTTTCGATGCTTTCCCCTGACAGCAACACATCTTCGTCGAAGGCCATGAGTGAATCGAACTTCATCTGCATATCCAGCCGAAATTCTTCCTGAAGGGCATCTTCCGTTTCATGCACGACGATTTGATGGCGGAGATAATCTATACATCTGTTTTTAAGCGCGGTGAAAAGAAAGGCCAGCAGATGGTTCATCCGACCGAGGTAGTTACCGCGGACTTCCCAGATTTTGACAAAGGCGTCGTGTACGATATTTTCCGCATCTTCCCGGCTCAGACCATACATGCGGACAAAACGCATCATGCCAGGGTAATAGGACGTGTATATACGTTTGAAATCATCCTGGAACTGTTGTTCTTTGCAGTGGAGCTCATCGGGTTTCATCACTTCTTTTTCTCTTTGTTTCGATCGGTTATGTCTATGTGGCATTGAATGAGTTTAAATCTCAGGCGCAGGCACCCGTCGGTATAGTCGCATTTCGATTTTTTCCGTTCGATGTGCGTGTTGCGGGAGCCTCCGAAGAGCCGTATCATGGTCTGGTTCAGGGTGTGTTCGACCGTATGCATGGGGGGATATTCCGTTTTGTTGTGATCGTTTAGTGATGTTTTCATTGAACAGGCTAATTTTTTAAATCGTTAAATATGCGAATTAAGGGTTGAACCCGATTAAAAACAAAGTTAGTGAAAATATATTATATGTATGCGAATTGTATGGAAAAGAATAGAAATATTGCTGTCAGCGGTTTAGTAATAATATTGATTCCCAAAATTACCCTCTTACATGGCGTATGATAGTTGATTACCGGCGGGTTTAGGCGGGAGGGAGGTTGTTGAGCGTTTTTATGCGGATGGCGACCTCTTCCATCTGCCATTTGGGGGTGGAGGTTGCGCCGCATACGCCGACACGCTGTACGCCGGGAGGCAGGGGGGTGACGATTTCATCGGCAGCAGAGATAAAGACGGCGTTGGGGTTGGCCTTACGGCACTCTTCAAACAGGATCTTTCCGTTCGAACTTTTCTTTCCGGCGACGAAATAGACCCAGTCGTGGCTTGAGGCAAAGGCTTTTATACCGGGCAGGCGGTTGACGACTTGCCGGCAGATCGTATCGAACGACTGGAAAGTGACGCCGGGCGCCGTTCGTTGGCGGATCGCCTCTTCGATCTCCCTGAAGCCGTCGAGGGATTTGGTGGTCTGCGAAAAAAGCATGATGCCCCGCGTAAAATCCAGCCTGCCAAGATCCTCCGTCTTTTCTATGACAATGGCCGTACCGTCGGTCTGGCCTACCAAGCCGTTTACTTCGGCATGACCCTCTTTGCCGTAGATGACCAATTGCATGTTTTTGTCGCGCGTTTCGCGGTAGCATTTATGGATCTTTTGTTGCAACCGAAGCACTACCGGACAGGTGGTGTCGATGATCGTGACACGGTTTTCCGCGGCTGTGCGGTAGGTGGAGGGGGGTTCGCCGTGTGCGCGTAGCAGTACTCGCTTGTCTTTCAGGGTGGAAAATTCGTCATGATTAATCGTCTGGAGGCCTGCCTTTTTCAGCCTTTCCACCTCCAGGCTATTGTGGACGATGTCGCCCAGCGAGTACAATGTCCCGGTATTTCCCAGCTCCCGTTCGGCGATCCGTATGGTGTTCACCACCCCGAAGCAGAAGCCCGACCCTTTATCTATCTCTACCTGTATCATGCCTTTACTACGTTGTCGTATTGTGCCAATAGCCACGCTTTCTGTTCGGCTATACTCATACTGGAATTATCCAGAACCAGCGCATCTTCGGCCTGCCGGAGCGGGCTTTCTTCGCGGTTGGAGTCGATATAATCGCGTTTGACGATGTTTTCGAGCGCCTCTTCGTAGGAGGCCGGTTCGCCTTTGGCGATCAATTCGTCCATCCGGCGTTTGGCGCGTACTTCGGGGCTTGCCGTGACAAAGATCTTCAGCTCCGCGGCGGGGAAGACTACGGTGCCGATATCCCTGCCGTCCATCACGATACCTTTTGCCTTTCCCATCTCCTGCTGCTTTTCGACAAGCGTTTTACGGACAAAGCCGAGCGCCGCGACGGGGCTGACCAGGTTGGCCACCTCCATGCCGCGTATCTCTTTCTCGACGTTTACGCCATTGAGGTAGGTATCCGGTTTTCCCGTCTCCGGGTTGAACACGAACGAAATGTGTATGGCGGGGAGGGCGGCGCGCAGGTTTTCTTCGTCGATACGCCCGTCCGGCAGGAGATGATGCCGCATGCAGTACAGCGCGACGGCACGGTACATGGCGCCGCTATCTATATAGGTATAACCGATCTCTTTCGCTAAATCTTTGGCCATCGTGCTTTTCCCGCAGGAAGAGAAGCCGTCGATGGCGATGATAATCTTTTTCATATTGAATCAACATTATTTATTTCGAGGATAATTAGGACGGCGGTCAATGCGTCAATGCGGTAGAGACGCTCACCATCAACGACATCGCCGCGGGATGGTATTTGGCTACGGAGACCCCGACGTTGAAGCGTTTGACCGTTATGCCGGCTCCGGCGGAAAAGCCCGACAGGGCATTCCCACCCTGAAGTTTCATATCCAGGCTTGTTTTCGGGTTGAACCCTATGCCCAGCCAGAAGTTTTCGGTGGGGATAAAGTCGACCCCCACGACGAAGTGTTTGAACAGCGTTTGCAAAAACGTATCCCCATTGTATTCCTTATTGGTGGCATCCACATAATCGAATGTCCACTGATTCAGGTACATGGCTGTCAGGGAGAGGCGGAATGGCGCGTGGGCTACCTTTTTATTCACGCCCAGCTGGATATCCCAGGGCAATTTCTGCCGTTTGTCGTCATACGCTTTCAGCTGTGCGCCGATATGTTTCAGCACGACGGCGGCCGAAAAGCCGTTCTGCGAGTCGTAATAGCTTAGCCCCGCATCGACGGCAAGCCCCAGGGAGGTATAGCGTTCCAACGACGAATAGAGGAATTGAATGGAAAGGCCGCCCCTCCATTTTTCCGATAGCTCCCTCGAATAAAAGGCGTTCAGGCTGATATCCTTTACCGAGAACTCCCCCTCGACGAAGCGGTCGGCGGTTGTTTGCTTAAAGTTACCGTAGCTGATAAACCCGGCGCCCACGCCCCATGCGCCTTTCTCGCCCCACGCTTTCGTAAAGAGCGCACTGCCGGTATTGATATCCGAGATATAGTTCATGTAGTTCAGGTTGATCATGCCGTCCATCTCCCCTCCGAGCAGCGCCGGATTGTGGAAAATCAACGCCGGATCACGTTCTACGAGTGAGACCTGGTTTCCTCCCAGCGCGTTTATCCGGGCGGAGGCGGGGAAGCGCAAAAAGGTAAACGCTTCTTCTCCGTTTTGGGCAGCCACACAGTGGAAAAGAAGAGAAAAAACGGCTGTAATCAGTATATTCTTCATATTTTATTCAACAAATGATGGGCAAAGATACATAATTCAGAAAAAATGTATTTACTTTATCCCCGTATTCGAAAATAATATCGTATTTTTGTGAGCTGGAATATATCTAAAACATTTATAGGCGTATGGAAATAAAGAAATCATCAAAAGCTGATTTGGAAGGAGGAAAGACGTTAAACCTCCTGATGGGTCTGGTTGTCGCATTGGCTATCCTGTTCGTTGGATTCGAATGGGGGACGCAAGATGTACAAGTTGCAACGGGAGGAGGCGTAGCGGATATTATCGCCGAAGAGGAAATCGAGATCACGAGACCGGAGGATACCCCTCCCCCGCCCCCTCCGCCTCCTGCGCCGGTCGTTGCCGAAATACTGACTGTCGTTGACGACAACGTCAACCTGGAGCAGCAGGATATTTTAACGACCGAAGACGATCAAACGACCGCTCAGGTTCAGACGTATGTGCCCCCTGTGGTGGTTGAAGAGGAAGAAAATGACCAGACTATTTTTGCCGTGGTGGAAACCATGCCGGAATTTCCCGGCGGGGATCTCGAGCTTCTGCGATTTGTCCAGAAGTCGATCAAATATCCGGTTATCGCACAGGAAAACGGCGTTCAGGGACGTGTAATCTGTTCGTTCGTCGTTAACCGCGACGGTTCGGTCGTCGATGCCGAAGTGCTTCGCCCTGTCGACCCCTCGTTGGACAAGGAGGCGCTCCGCGTGATCGGCACCATGCCCAAGTGGACGCCCGGAAAGCAAAGGGGTAAACCGGTACGCGTCAAGTACACGTTACCGATTACATTCAAATTACAGTAACTTATTGTCATAACTTAAAATGAAAGGCTGCCATTTCAAGCAGCCTTTTTTGTATCGCTTATGTTATCTTTTCACGACATTCTTCAACGGATAGATGCTGAAATTAAACAACTCCGTTTTGATTATCCGCCGGCCGGACTGTATGCTCCGATTGAATACATCCTCTCGTTAGGGGGGAAACGTATCCGTCCGGCGCTTACCCTGATCGGCTGTAACCTATATAGCGATGACGTCGAAGAGGCGGTCATGCCGGCGTTAAGCCTGGAGGTTTTCCATAATTTCACCCTGCTGCATGACGACCTGATGGACGGGGCGGACAGGCGGCGGGGCAAGCCGACCGTCCATAAGTTGTGGAACGACAATACGGCCATCCTTTCGGGAGATGCGATGTTGATTGTTGCCTACCGGCTCATTTCGGCCTCCGGTTCGCGGCATCTCAAAACGCTGCTGGATCTGTTTACGGCGACGGCGCTGGAGATTTGCGGCGGGCAGCAATATGATATGGAATTTGAATCCCTTATGGAGGTCAACGAGGCGGACTATATGGAGATGATCCGCCTGAAAACGGCGGTATTGCTGGCTTGCGGACTTAAAATGGGCGCCATAGCCGGAGATGCGCCGGCGGAAGATGCGGATCACCTCTACCGGTACGGCCTCAATATCGGCCTGGCCTTTCAGCTCAAAGACGACCTGTTGGACGTCTACGGCGACCCGGTCACTTTCGGGAAAAACATCGGCGGGGATATCTTGTGCAACAAAAAGACCTTTTTGCTGGTCAACGCACTGATGCGCGCCGACGGGCGGCAAAAGGAGGAGCTGCTCCGCTGGCTTGATGTAAAAGCTGTTGACCCCCGGCAAAAGATCGCGGCGTTCAGGGCGATATACGACCGCTTACAACTGAAAGAGCTGACGGAATCCAGGATACGCTATTTTTATGATGAAGCGTTATCCCACCTGGCACAGCTGCATGTCCCCAAGGAGCGGTTTGCGGTGTTGGAGGAGGTGAACGATTACCTGTTATACCGGCAATCCTAAGGCCTATGAAACTGATTGATACGCATAGCCATTTGTACCTGGAAGCGTTCGACGCGGACAGGCCGGAGCTGGTACGCCTGGCGCGGGAGTCGGGGATCGAAGCGTTGCTTTTGCCTAATGTCGACCTTTCCACCATCAGCCGTATGCACGCGTTGTGCGACCGTTACCCCGGCTTTGCCTATCCTATGATGGGGCTGCATCCGACCAGTGTGGATCGCCATTATGCCGGCGCCCTCAGGATGACGGAACTTTTTCTGGGGCGGCGCAAGTATTGTGCGATCGGGGAGATCGGGATCGACCTGTATTGGGATAAAAGCTATTTAAAAGAGCAGAAGATTGTCTTTGAAGAGCAGTTGCGGTGGAGCATCGCCCTGGATTTACCCGTCGCGATACATACAAGGGAGGCTTTTCCGGAGGTACTGGACAGCCTGCATAAAATCGGCGCGGAGAAGCTGAAAGGGGTTTTCCATAGCTTTTCGGGAGGGGAGGAGGAGTTGCGTGACGTGTTGAAGCTGCCGCATTTCAAGATCGGGGTCAGCGGCGTTGTGACATTCAAGCGTGCGAAACTGGCGGAAATCCTGCCGTTGGCCGGTATCGGGGATATTGTATTGGAAACCGACGCGCCCTATTTGTCGCCCGCCCCTTACCGGGGGAAGCGGAACGAGCCTGTATATATATGGAAAACGGCCGAAAAAATCGCCGAAATATATCACCTGACGATCGAAGAAACGGTTGGCATAACGAGGGAAAATGCGGTTGCGTTGTTCGAAATGGCCGGCGAAAGGGTGTAAGCGCATTGAAATGAAGCAAAAAGGTTAGATTTGTGGGCTGAAAGATTTGGATATGGGAATTTTTTCGTAATTTGCGCTCGTTTTTCCGAGGAGGCAAAAAGCTCGTTTGGGAGAGATGCTCGAGTGGTTGAAGAGGCACGCCTGGAAAGCGTGTATACGCCTAAAGTGTATCGCGGGTTCGAATCCCGCTCTCTCCGCGGTTGGTGGTGAATGCCCTGAATTTAGCAAAACAAAAAAATATAATAATAAGAGAGTTATTAATCTTAAAAATTAGACACACAATGAAAAAGTTATTTGCAAAAACATTCTTGGGTTTGTGCGCCCTTGGATTCTCTGGTGTAGCATTTGCGCAGGAAGCTATCGTCGAAAGCGGTTTTCATCAGGCGTTAAAAGCAAAGTTTATTGAGGGTAGCGCCGAATTTATGAGCTTGCCCGCTATCACATTAGTACTTGGTTTGGCTTTCTGTTTGGAAAGGATTATTTACCTGAACCTGGCCGACACCAATGCCGACAAGCTTTTGTCGGGGATTGAAGACGCGTTGGACAAAGGAGACGTAGAAGGCGCTAAAGCTATTGCCCGTGAAACGAGAGGCCCTATCGCATCTATCGCTTATCAGGGATTGATGAGGATAGACCAGGGTGTTGATATCGTTGAAAAGTCGGTTGTTTCCTACGGGGGCGTACAGAGCGGATTGCTTGAGAGGAACCTTTCGTGGGTAACCCTGTTTATTGCCATGGCTCCCTCTTTGGGGTTCCTTGGGACGGTAGTGGGGATGGTGATGGCTTTCGATAAGATCGAACAGGTGGGCGACATCAGCCCGACGGTTGTTGCCGGCGGTATGAAAGTGGCCTTGATTACCACCATCTTCGGGCTTATCGTCGCCTTGATTCTTCAAGTATTTTACAACTACCTGTTGAGTAAGCTGGAATCTATCCTGAATAAGATGGAGGATGCTTCGATTACGTTGGTTGATACGGTACTGAAATACTACGTGAAATTTAAAAAATAAATCAGGCTATGGCTGTTACTAAAATAAGAAGATTATCAAGCTGGATCTTAATTGTATGCACGATCATTACGCTGGCGGTATTGGGATTGTTCGTCTTTGGCGGCGACGAGCCGAAGTACAATGACGAGTTGTGGAATCCGACGTATACCGGCCTGTTGCTGAACTGGATCTATATTCTGTTCTTCCTGACCATTGCATCGACATTGATCTTTGCCGTCTGGCAGTTTGCATCCAAGTTTAAGACGAACCCCCGGGGGGCTGCTATAGGCCTGGCCGTGATTGTGTTGTTTGCCGGCTTGCTGTACCTGACTTATGCTACCGGAAATGCGACGCCGCTGCCCCGTTTGAATGCTGAAGCCCAGGTATACAACGTACCTTTCTGGCTGAAGATAACGGACATGTGGTTGTATTCGACCTATATCCTGACGGGGTTGGTTATTATTGCGATCCTGGTGGGAAGTGTGAAAAGGATTATAGACAAGTAAAAAAAGAGCTATATGGCAAAGAAAAAGAAAAAGACTCCAGGTATAAATGGAACTTCATCTGCCGATATCGCTTTCATGTTGCTGCTGTTTTTTCTTTTGACATCTTCGATGGATACGGACAAGGGGTTGCCCAGGCGTTTACCCAATCCGGTACCGAAAGACCAGAAAGATAAAGAGGATGTGGAAATCAAACAACGAAACCTTATGGTTGTCCTGATCAATTCGACAAACGAGGTGCAGTGCAACAATGAGATTATCGACATCAGGCAATTGAAAGACAAGGTGAAGGAGTTCGTGGAGAATGCGTACAACAACGAACACATGCCGGAGAAGATCGAAATGGATGTGCCCTTTTTTGGGAATATGCTGGTGACGAAAAATCATATCATCTCCCTGCGTAACGACCGTGGGACGGAATACCAGGCGTATATAGATGTCCAGAACGAACTGGCCGCCGCATATAATGAGCTGAGGAACGACGTTTCGAAAAAGAAATTCGGCAAATCATTCGCCGAATTGGATCAGGAGCAACAGGAGGCCGTGATGATGATCTATAAGCAAAAGATATCCGAAGCCGAGCCACGTAATTATGGAGGGAAATAAGCATGGGAAAGTTTAATAAAACGGGCGGCCGTGAAATGCCGGAACTGAATACTTCGTCGTTACCTGACTTGGTATTCGCCTTTTTGTTCTTTATTATGATGGTAACCTCCATGCGTGAAGTGACCCTTAAGGTGGTATTCAAGGCGCCGCAGGCGACGGAGCTTCAGAAATTGGAGAAAAAGTCGCTGATTACATTTGTTTATATCGGGCAGCCGGTGCCGGAGCTGAGAACACAGATGGGTTCGGAAACGCGTGTCCAGCTGAACGATCAGATCGCTGAAATTTCGGAGATACAGGATTATATCGCACAGGAGAAATCCAGTATGAAAGAGGAAGACCAGCCATTCATGACGGTGTCTATCAAGGCGGACTATGAAACCAAGATGGGGATCGTGACGGATGTCAAGCAGGCGCTTCGTGAAGCATACGCATTAAAGATCAGTTATTCCGCAAAGCCGCGCATCAATTGATGTGACAGGTTAATAATGAAGAAGAGGGCGTCCCCAAAAGGGATGCCTTTTTTTGTTTTTAGACCTCGCTTTTACATTTTTTATCCGTCCGGGGGCGCTTTTTAAAGATAAAGGTGTAACTTTGTCGTCATATCACGATTAGAATAATCTCATGCATCTGAAATACAAATATGTCTTTATCATTTCATTGTGTTGTTTAATGACAGGTTGCTCAACAACCCGTGATCTTTATACAAGCAGGGGCGGAAAAACGAAACGTGCGTTTCGAGGCGCTTGGATTCAAACGGTTTTTCAGGAGGAATACAGGAAGATGACGCCTGCGGCGTTGAAACTGGAACTCGTTCGCCGGCTCGATACGTTGCAGGCGTGCGGGATTAATGCGGTTATTTTTCAGGTACGGCCTGAGGCGGACGCTTTTTACAAGTCGGCGATCGAGCCTTGGAGCCGCTTTTATACGGGTAGGCAGGGGGTGGCTCCGGAGGGGGATTTCGATGTGATGAAGTTCCTTATTGCGGCGTGCCATAAGCGGAATATGGAGTTTCATGCCTGGCTGAATCCGTACCGCGCGGCGGCTTCGGCGAATATGGAGTTTGCCGGATCGCACCTTTACCGTACCTGTCCCGAGCGGTTTGTGAGGTATAATAATCAGATTCTTTTTGACCCGGGGATTCCGGAGAACCGGCGGCATATCTGTCGCGTCGTCCGCGATATCGTCAGTCGCTATGATGTGGACGCTATCCACATGGACGACTATTTTTATCCCTACCCGGTGGCCGGCGCGCCTTTTCCCGACGACAAAAGTTTCCACCGGTATGGGCTGACGAAAGGGTATACGGAAGAGATGCGCGGCGAGTGGAGGCGGGAGAATGTCAACACGCTGGTCAGGGAGCTGAAGCAGGCGATTGTGCTGGAGAAGCCTTGGGTCAGGTTTGGGATCAGTCCCTTCGGGATTTACCGGAACCGGAAGAGTACGCCCGACGGGTCGGGGAGCGAGACGAACGGGCTTCAGAACTATGACGACCTGTATGCCGACATCCTTTATTGGATCGAAGAGGGATGGATTGATTATACGATTCCGCAGATTTATTGGGAGATCGGGCATCAGGCCGCCGACTATGCCGTTTTGACGAAATGGTGGAGCAGGCATACGGGGAAAGGGCACCTGTATATCGGCCAGGATGTCGCCCGTACCATGAAAGCCGGCCAACTAACGGAGAAGATGGCTTTTGCCCGGCGTTTCCCGCGCATCGACGGCCACTGCTTCTGGCCGGCCAACGAGCTGTTGTGGAACAATACGGGCGTTGCGGACAGTTTGAAACGGCATTACCACCGCTATCCGGCCTTGATCCCCCCCTACGCCGCGATGCACCGCAAGCGGCCGGCAGAGGTGAAAGGCCTTAGGGTGGAGCGGACGGCGGAGGGGCGGCGGCTGTCCTGGGAAGCGGGGCAAAGCGCGGAGGATCCGGAGCTGGCGGCCTATTTTGTGGTGTACCGCTTCGGGAAGAGGGGGCGGTTAGACCTGGACGACCCGGCGCATATCCTGGCCGTCACGCGCGCGACGTCGTACGCGTTGCCGGCAGAGGGGGAGAAAGAGACGTTCCGCTACGTGGTGACGGCGGTAGACCGCTTCCATAACGAAAGCAAAAAGGGGAGAAAGATAAAGGTGAAACCGTAAGGAGGGCTTATGTTTGACGAGAGATGTAGCAAATATACCGATTGCGCCTCCTGCGAACATTTCCAGAAGGACACATTCAAGCACCGGTCGTTCCCGCGGGGGCTCTTTATCCCCAAGGAGCGCTGTTCGCAAAACATCATCTATTTTATACTGAAAGGCGAGGTGTGGGTCAACAGTGACGAGCACCCCGACGCCATCCTCCGCGAGGGGGAATTTTTCATCCAACCGGCCGGTTCGAGCGTCGAGTTCCGCATCCATACGCCGACGGAATCCATCCTCTACCTTTTCGATCATTTGCAAAACGTTTGCGGCGCCCGTTTCCAGAACGGGTTGAACGCCGTCGGGGAGCTGCCCGACCATCCGTCGGTCATGACGGCCTGTGCGCCGGTGCGCCATTTTTTGGAGGGGATGAAGCTGGCGCTCAGCGACGACATGTTGTGCGCCGGATACCTGCAGGCCAAGCGCACGGAGCTTTTCTACCTCCTGAATTGCTATTATACCCTGTCGGAATTGCTGGCGTTCTATTCTCCGGTGTACAGTTATATCCGCAGTTTTCGTTACTTCGTGATGAATAATTACCGGCATGTAAAGGATGTGGAGGCGTTTGCTCGGCTGGGGGGTTATTCCGTTCCTACGTTCCGGCGGACTTTTCGTGAGACGTTCGGCGAACCGGCCTATCAGTGGATGTTGAAGCAGAAGCGGCAGGGGATTTATGCCGACTTGATGGCGGGTGAGATGACCATCACAGAGATCTGTGGAAAATATGGTTTTGAGTCGTTGGCTAACTTTTCGCATTTTTGCAGGGCGAACTTCGGCAAATCCCCACGCGCCTTGCGTGCGGAATGAGCGGCTGCGGCATTGCGCCGGTTATTTCTTCCGGATAAAGCGGGAGATTCCGGAGGGTTTCGCTTTCTTGATCTTCAAGGATTTTTCCAGCACGTCTTCGTTGACCACGATCGGCATATCCTTGTAATTGACCATTTCGCCGATCAGGATCAGTTCGGCGTTATCCATCCACGACCGGTAGGGGATAGAGATGGAGTAGGGGGCGCACTGTATCAGCTCCGGGTCGTTTTTCAGAACGGCATACGCCCCTGCTTCGGCCATCTCTTTTCCCTGAAAGACGACACGCCTTTTGTGCATCTTCCGCTTATTTCCTCCATGGATCACCACCGGTTTCAGCCGGATGGATTCCCGTCCTTTCCTTAGCATGGGCGTCAGCGTCAGGCTTTCGTAGCGGGGGATGTAGATGTTGCTGATATGTATTTCCATATCGAGCGTCAACGCTTTCCCTTTCAGTTCAGCCTGGTTTAACCTCACGCCCACCTTTCCCTCGTCCGGCGGCGCCAGGAAAGCCAGCGGCGTCGACATCAGGAAAAACAAGCTTAGACATACGATTTTCCTCATAGCGCTAAAATATAATATATACTATACTAAGCCCCACCTTGGTAGGGCCAAAATAACTTCTCGCATACCTCCCGTTTTCCGATTCTTTGGTGACGGGATTGGTTTTGTCATACTCGAAATGCAGGAAACCGACACCCGCCGTAAGCTCAATGTTGAGGCGCGGCGTCACATAGATGTGATATCCGTAGGAGAGGCCGGCGCCGTAGGCCAACCCGTCATACGCACAGCTCCGCTTCATATCAAAAATGGGGAGGTCAAGACGGGAGATCGAGTAATTGGCATAGATTCCGTGCACTCCGAAGAAGTGCCCGTTAAACGTTTCGTGTGTCCAGTAGCGAACTTCGGGCTGAATCATCCAGTGCTGCCATGATTTCTGCTCCACCACATCCCATCCGTTGTAGTTGCCGGACAGGTCTACCGACAGTTTCCGGGAGACTGCGAACTCCGCTCCAACATTTACCGTCGCAGTTGCATCATAGGCCAGATTAGTTTTTATCGCCGCCTTTTGCGTATAGCCCGTCAGTATGGCACATACCGTAAAAATGAGCGTTAACCGTATCTTCTTCATTCACGTACTGTGTTAGATAATTACATCAATCGTACAAATATAAAACTATCAAACTGCACTCGCAATGGCTAAAATGGCAAAACCGGCTTTTGTTGAAAACTTCTCGAAAGCCCTTTTCCGGCCATTTTTCCCCCTCGGACGGAAGCGAAAAATGAACCTCCTGACTTGCATAAAGTTACGACCCCATTCCGGCGGATTCCCGAGGAACTAATCACCCGATGCCGACCCATTAATCTCCCGCCTGTTAATAACTAATGATTTGCTCGGGAGCAACTAATGGTCTCACAGCTGTGAAGCGATCGCCTCACAGGGGTGAAACGATCGCCTCACTCCTGTGAGACGATCGCCTCACAGCTGTGAGACCATT
>JAISRY010000133.1 GCA_031273385.1 Tannerellaceae bacterium
CGTCGGGGCTTAGGCGGTACTTGATCAGGTCTATATCCATGCGGGAGAGGGCGTCTTTAAAGGCGTCGCTTTCCCTGTCTGCGTCGTCGATGATGAACCAGTCCGCCGTTACGGGGGTGAACATTTCGGAAGCGTCAAGCGGTTGCCATTGGGTGGTATAGAACTCGATGCGGCTGTCGGAGACGGGGGCGTCGACGGTGGTCACCATACAGATAATATGGGTATGATTGATCAGCGGGAGTATCTTCATCTCTACGACGCTTCGTTCCGTCAACCTGAGCTCCAAGTAATCGGGCGTGAGCGTCAAAAGCTTGGAGTAGCCCATCATGGTGTTTTGCAACTGCGCCTCCTTTCCCGCATGGTACAGGTCGACCAAGTCCTTTCTCCATGCGCTTTCCAACGACGGGAGGCAGGCATCGGGTATTTCAATGAAAAGGGCGGCCATGTCCTGCGCTTTCGCTCCCCAAACGCCCGTATATATGATCAGCAGTAAAAAGAATCGTTTCATGATGTATGCGTGCCAATGTGTTACATGTTCATTTCGTCATCGACCGTGCAAAAGTAATAAATTTGTATTATCTTTGTCGTTAAATAAGAAGATTTTATGCCATCGATTCTCATATTAGAAGATGATATCACATTTGCTTTGATGCTTTCCACATGGCTTAGGAAGAAAGATTTTGAAGTGAAAACGGTCGTATCGGTTTCAGATGCCATACGCCAGATTGAAGAAAAACAGTATGACCTGATCCTGTCGGACTTACGCCTCCCGAACGAAGAGGGGCTGGATTTGCTAAGATGGATGAAAGAGGCAAACCGCTCATTTCCGGTGATTATGATGACAAGCTATGCCGGGATACAGACCGCCGTGCAAGCCATTAAACTCGGCGCATCCGACTACATCGAAAAGCCGTTGAACCCCGAAGAACTATTGACGAAGATAAAAGAGCTGCTGAAAAACGCCCGCCCCCCGCAGCAGAAAGCCGTCGACGATGAGTATATAAAAGGGGACAGCGCGGTTACGCAACAGATGTATGAATATGTCCGGCTGGTCGCCCCGACCGATATGTCCGTACTGCTTACCGGATCGAGCGGCACAGGGAAAGAGTATATCGCCCGCCGGATCCACAAACAGAGCAACAGGAAGAATGCCCCTTTCGTCGCCATCGACTGCGGCGCTATCCCCAGGGAGTTGGCCGCTTCGGAGTTTTTCGGCCATGTAAAGGGGTCGTTTACCGGCGCCATCGATCATAAGACGGGGGCTTTTGAGGCGGCGCAGGGGGGGACTATTTTCCTGGATGAGATCGGAAACCTGACGTATGAAATACAGGTACAGCTGCTTCGCGCCTTGCAGGAGAAGAAAGTGAAACCCATCGGCAGTAACCGGGAGATCAACACCGACATCCGTTTTATATCCGCCACGAATGAGAACATACGGTCGGCCATCGACAACGGGGAGTTCAGGGAAGACCTCTATCACCGCATCAATGAGTTTACGATCAGGGTACCCGACCTGAAAGAGCGGAAAGAAGATATCCTTTTATTTGCCCGCCATTTCCTGAAAACGGCGAACCGGGAGTTGAATAAAAACATCGCCGGCTTTGACGCCGAAACGACGCACCTGTTCCAGGCCTATCCATGGCCGGGCAACCTGCGGCAGATGAAAAACGCCATCCGCTATGCCACCCTGCTGGCTACAGGCCCCTCAATCACCCTGAAAGAGTTACCCGAAGAGATGTTCCCCGCCCACAGTTCAACCGCTCCCCATACCGGTTTGAGGGATGAACTGTACGAACGGGACATGATTCAGAAAGCGTTGCGGGAATCCGGGAACAACAAAACAGTAGCCGCCCGTATACTGGGGATTGACCGAAAAACGCTGTACAATAAATTGAAACACCACGGGTTGGACACCGGCAGGTAATCAATCCAGCATCAGGCTCATATAGGCCGTCCTGTTTTCGTAATCAAACAGATGGGATGTCAGCGTCTGAATATCCATCGCCATCATCTCTTCCGCCGTCACCGGGCTATCGGGATGGGCATCCATCCAGAGGGCGATCATCCGCTCGCGATCTATCACACGCGCCATACCAAACGGATAGGCCTTTGAATCGTTATAAAACGGAACCCGGCAAATGGCTTTGTCTACGTTATAATACCTGGTGATTCCCAGAAGCATCTTCTTTTTTATCTTCTCGTCATCGTACAGGATCTCCTTTACAAGTACGCCGGCCTCCATCTGCTTCTTCGACGGCGGCAGGACAAACGCCAAGCCTACAAGCTCTCCCTCTTGACTGATAGCCGGAAACAATTTACCTCCGGATATTTTGAGGTCTTTCAGGATGATACTAAAATCCTCCGGCGTATGCAACAGGCAGGAGGGCCTTTCACGCAACTTCCGGTCAAAATAGGCGTAGAGCATATCTTCCGTCAGGCTACGCTTTATGGCCATATTCATTTCCGGATCCATTTTCGGTTCCATAAAATCATACCGGGTGTAGTTGAGAATCGAATAGTCAAACACTTCGGTATATCCCTGCGAACGGTAATAATCAAAGAGCCACCTGCTGGCCGGGATCAACGCAGAGACGGCTATATTCCTTTTCTGCATCTCCACAAATGCCTCCTGCAGCAGTTGCCGCATAAATCCCTTTCCCTGCTCGGACGGCAGCGTACATGCGCCGGAAATATAGGCGACGGTAATCTCTTTCCCGCAAAAGCTCATCGTATACGGAAGCATTTGCAAGACCGAGATCACACGCCCCTCCCGTTCAATCACCAATGCGTTCTCATCCTGGTATATCCGGTTAAAATACAACCGCATAAACACCTCCGTATCACGGAAAGCCATACGCCACAGTTCCAGGATTTGTCTTTTTCGTGATTTCATCTTTTAAGCAAGTATCTCAATCCAATAATCGTCGGGATCATGGATAAAATACAATCCCATTTCGTCATTCTCAAAACAAATCCACCCGTTTTCCCTGTGGTATGCGCGTATGTCGTCATAGTCGCCCTCTACGCGAAAACAGAGGTGGCTCTCGTTACTGCCCAGGTCGTAAGGCTCTTCGCAGTCCCTCAGCGCCGTCAGTTCAAGCAGGAAGCCGCTTCTCTCATCCGTCAGGTAGACCAGTATAAACGAACCGTCTTCCGCCACTTTCCGGTGCGACTCCTTTAACCCCAGCGCTTTCTTGTAAAAGTCGATACTCTTGTCCAGGTCAAGGACATTGATATTAAAATGGTCGAATTTTCCTTTAATTTCCATCACTTCTTTGTTTTTTTCTGATTTATAATTCAATACGTTGTCCTTTATGCGTCAGCTCCACCAACCGGCAATCGTGCTTCAACGCATAGTCTTTAAACGCCAATACCTTATCGTACGCCTCGCCGAAATGCATGGGGATGAACCATTCCGTCCGTATCCGCGAAACGAACTGCTCCGCGCCGCGCATGTAGGCGCTCCCCAGCCGGGGATCGACGGGGAACATCGCTACGTGGATATGCCCCGCGGCGTTGGCCAACAGTTCAAGCTCCTGCAAGTAGGCCTCTTCCGCCTCCTTCACCTCCTCTTTTGTCGACTCCTCCATCCAATGCCAATTGTTCAGGTCGCCGGCATGGAAAAGCCGCTTTCCCTCCGTTTCAATCAGAAAGGAGATGCCGATATCCGTAGAGCCGAAAGCCTTGATACGGATATGACTGTCCTGATAGGCCTCCCCCTTTTTCAGAAAGAGGGCGTCCGTTGCACGGGCTTTCCCGTGTTGCAGAATGTCGTCGGAGAAGAGGTAGACGATATCCCCCTCCCTCTTTTCGTTCTTCCATGCCAGGACGTCGGGACGGAAATGGTCGGGGTGGGAATGGGAGGCAAGGACATATAACCGGTCGCCACGGCAGAGCAGCTCATCATGCACATATCCCCTGGCATGCGACTCGCCGGAATCTTTGTAATAGTCGATAATGACGGCAAAATCACCGGCCTCTATGACACAACAGCTATGGTAGACATATACGAGTTTCATTTCATTTTATTTTATACTGCATCCCCTTATTCTTCAAATACCCAGGGAGGCTTTGATCCGTTCAATCTTTTCTTCCGCCTCCCTCTCCGCTACGGCCAAGTCGTCGATGCTTTTCACTTTCGAATGGACTTCGCAATAAAACTTGATCTTAGGCTCCGTACCCGACGGGCGTATGGAGACTTTCGTCCTGTCTTCGGTGAAATACTGCAACACGTTCGACGTGGTCGGCATATCCAGCGTCAGGACGTCATCATCATGGTAGCTGAAGCCCTTCAACGAGGCGTAATCATAGAAAAAGGCGACTTTGGAACCGGCAATCTCCGTCAAGGGGTTTTCGCGGTAACGCTTCATCATCAGGTCGATCTCTTCGGCGCCGCTTTTCCCCTTTTTCACGACAGAAATACCGACCTCTTTCGAGAAGCCGTACTCCACATAAATCCGTTGGAGCAACTGGAAGACCGTCAGCCCCCTGTCTTTCGCCCAGGCCGATATTTCCGCCAGAACCGCACAGGCCGACACCGCATCCTTATCACGCACAAAATCCTCGCAAAGAAAACCGTAGCTCTCCTCCCCGCCGCCGATATAGCGTTTCTTCCCCTCGTTCCGCCGCATCACGTCGGCAATCCATTTGAAGCCGGTATAGACGTCGTACAGCTCCACGCCGTTTCGCTCGGTAATGGTATGGATCAATTCGGTCGTGACAATGGTTTTCACGACATACTCGTTCCCCTCGATCTTCCCCAACTCTTTCCAGCGGGTGATCAGGTAGTAGACAAACAGCAGCGCCGTCTGATTCCCGTTCAGCAGGACCCATTCGCCGTCGTTGTTCTTCACCGCAGCTCCCACGCGGTCGCCGTCGGGGTCGGTCGCCAACACCAGTTCGGCGTCCGTCTCCTTTGCTTTCTCTATCGCCATGGCGAGAGCCGCAGGGTCTTCGGGGTTGGGGGAGGCGACGGTAGGGAAATCGCCGCTGACCACATCCTGTTCGGGGACATGGATAATATGGGTAAAGCCAAACGCTTTCAATGTTTCGGGGACAAGGTGTACCCCTGTCCCATGTATGGGAGTGTAGACGATTCTGATGTCGCGGTGGCGGGCGATCGCTTCCGGCGACAACGAAACCGTCGTCAACGCTTCGATATACTGCCGGTCGATCTCTTCGCCGATGATCTCAATCAATGCCTTATTGCCCTTGAATTTAATATCGGCAGCCGTGCGTATCTTGTTGACTTCGGCGATCGTATTACGGTCGTGCGGGGCAACCATTTGCGCCCCGTCGTCCCAATACGCCTTGTATCCGTTATACTCTTTCGGGTTATGCGAAGCGGTCAGGATAATACCGCTCTGGCATCCCAGCTTACGAATGGTATAGGACATTTCAGGAGTAGGGCGGAGGTCGTCATACAAATAGACCTTTATCCCGTTGGCCGAAAAGATACCGGCGGAGATTTCGGCAAACCGGCGGCTATTGTTGCGGCAGTCATGCCCGATGACTACTTTGATCTCTGCCAGGTGGCCGAACTCTTTTTTCAGGTAATTGGACAACCCCTGGGTAGCGGCGCCTACCGTATAGGCGTTCATCCGGTTTGTCCCCACGCCCATAATGCCGCGCAATCCCCCCGTGCCAAATTCCAGGTCTTTATAGAATGCATCGATCAAATCCGCAGGGTCTTCCCTGTCGAG
>JAISRY010000022.1 GCA_031273385.1 Tannerellaceae bacterium
TGTCATACGGGCGGGCGTTATCCTAATTTCGCAAAAGCCTGCTCCAGGTCGTTTTTGATGTCGTCGATATGTTCTATCCCGACGGATATACGGATCAGTCCGGGTTCTACGCCGGTGGCGCGTTGCTCTTCGGGGGAAAGTTGTTCGTGCGTGGTAGCCGCCGGGTGGATAATCAACGATTTGGCATCTCCTACATTGGCCAGGTGGCTGAGCAGTTTTACCTGGTCGATGACTTTATCGGCATTGGACGGATCGCCTACAACCTTGAACGTCAGCACAGACCCGGCGCCTTTGGGGAGGTATTTCTTAGCCAGTTCGTAATACTTGCTGCTTTTCAATCCCGGATAATTGACGTACTCCACTTTCGGATGGTTTTCGAGCCATTCGGCTAATGCCTGTGCATTTTGTACGTGCCGTTCCAGGCGGAGCGAAAGCGTCTCGAGTCCCTGTACGAAAAGGAACGAGTTGAATGGGCTGACCGTGTTTCCCCAGTCGCGCAGCCCCTCTACACGGGCGCGGATGTTGAACGCAATATTTCCGAACGGCCCGTTTGCCCCGAAGACATCCCAGAAGACAAGCCCGTGGTAGCTGTCGGAGGGCTCGGTAAAGGCCGGGAATTTCCCGTTGCCCCAGTTAAACGTTCCGCTGTCGACAATGACGCCTCCGATGGATGTGCCATGGCCTCCTATCCATTTGGTCGCCGACTCGACGACGACCGATGCGCCATGTTCGATCGGGCGGAACAGGAATCCCCCCGCCCCGAACGTATTATCGACAATCAGCGGGATATCATATTTCGCGGCAACGGCAGCGATAGCGTCAAAGTCGGGGACATTCAGTTCCGGATTCCCGATGGTTTCGAGGTAGATCGCTTTGGTTTTGTCGTCAATGCGCTTTTCAAACTCTGACGGGTCGTCGTTGGGGGTAAACCTCGCTTCGATGCCCAGCCTTTTAAACTGCGATTTGAACTGGTTGTATGTCCCGCCGTACAGAAACGAGGTGGTGACAAAGTTGTCGCCCACTTGCAGGATATTATTGAGTGCAATAAACTGGGCGGACTGTCCGGAAGATGTCGCTAACCCCGTAACGCCTCCCTCCAATGCGGCAACCCGTTTCTCAAACACATCGGTTGTCGGGTTCTGTAGCCGCGTATAGATATTGCCGAATTTCCTCAGCCCGAAAAGGTCTGCGCCATCTTTGGCGTCTTCGAAAACATAGGAAGAGGTCTGATAGATGGGTAAAGCCCTGGCATGGGTTGTTTTGTCTACCTCCTGTCCTGCATGAACCTGCAATGTTTCAAATCTTAATTCACTCATAATGCTCTTTTTTTACCTTGTTTATAATGGATATTCTTCAAACGCATACAATACGGTAGACAGGTATCGTTCGCCCGTATCGGGCAGGATGATGACAATATTTTTCCCTGCGTTTTCAGGCTGTTTGGCCAATTGTACGGCGGCGTATGTGGCGGCGCCGGAAGAAATCCCTACCAGAAGCCCCTCTGTCTTTGCCAGTTCGCGGCTGGTGCGGATAGCGTCGTCATTTCCTACCTGTATGATCTGGTCAACATAGTTTTCGTCATATATTTTAGGAACGAATCCCGCTCCTATTCCCTGTATTTTATGCGGCCCGGGGCTACCTCCCGAAAGCACCGGCGAGTCTTTCGGCTCTACGGCAACGATGATCACATCCGGATTAAGCTCTTTCAGCCTCTTCCCGACGCCGCTCACCGTACCGCCCGTTCCGACTCCCGAAACGAAAATATCGACTTTCCCGTCGGTATCGCGCCAGATCTCTTCGGCTGTCGTTTGGCGGTGTATGGTGGGGTTTGCCGGATTTTCAAACTGTTGCAGGATAATCGAATCAGGGGTTTCCTTATGCAGGGATTCCGCCTTGGCGATAGCCCCTTTCATACCGTCTGTACCCGGCGTCAGAACGAGGATAGCGCCCAGCGCTTTCAGAAGGTTACGCCTTTCCAGGCTCATTGTCTCCGGCATGGTGAGGATGAGTTTATACCCCTTTGCCGCTGCCACGAAAGCAAGGCCGATCCCTGTGTTTCCACTCGTCGGCTCAATAATAGTCACTCCCTGTTTAAGGAGGCCTTTTTCCTCGGCGTCATTAATCATCGCCAATGCGATACGGTCTTTCACACTACCTAACGGATTGAAGTATTCCAATTTCCCGATCAGGTGCGCGCTTAATACCTGTTGCTTTTCAAAAGCTGCCAATGCTAACAAAGGAGTATTTCCTACAAGCTCTGTTATTCTTTTTGCGATCTTTGCCATAACTCTTTTTTATTTTTATAGTGTAACATTTTAATGACACAAATGTATAACGAAAAGAGAATACCCAAAATACCACATTCGTGGTATATTAAAAAATCAAAGAATAAGTACTTTTGTCCTTAGTTATAATATGAATAAATAAAAAGAGGGAAAGAGGCTTATGAGAACATATATATTAGCGGATAACCAAGATATCACCAGGGAGGGGCTTGGCGCATTGCTCAGGGAACTGAATCCCGCCGTAAAGATCGTGACGGCAAAGAACCGGAGTCTTTTACAGATTAGTTTGAATACCTATCCCGATGCTGTTGTGATATTGGATTATACCCTTTTCGATTTCGTCTCTTCGCAGCAAATGCTGAATATGAAGCAGGGGGTAAAGGATTCCGCATGGATTTTGTTCTCGGAGGAGTTGGGGGTACACTTCCTGCGCCAGGTCATGATTTCCGACCCGACGATGAGTGTCGTCATGAAGCACGACAGCAAGGACAACATCCTTATCGCCCTGCAAAATGCCTCGTACAATTCCGTCTACATTTGTGATTATGCCGAACAGATATTGCAGAGCGGTTTTTCTTTCACCAACAAGCCCGACAAACTGACCGCTTCGGAAAAGATCATCCTCCATGAGATAGCCTTGGGAAAAACGACAAAAGAGATAGCATGGGAAAAGCACCTGAGTTTCCACACCATCAATTCCCACCGCAAAAACATCTTCCGCAAACTGGAAGTAAACAGCATCCAGGAAGCCATCAAATACGCCATCCGCGCCGGCCTCATCGACCTGACCGATTACTATATTTAACGAATTGAGAGTTGAGAGTTGAGAGTTTGGAATACGAAACAAATAACCTATATATGACTTAAGGGGCAAAAAGCCTCCCAATAAAAGTTTCCGTTTTTTCCTTTCACCCTTTCACCTTTCGCGTAACACATTGATGGACACTCAAATGCGGTGAAGGGAGGGTGAAGGGAGGTGAAAGGAAAGTGGAAACGTCACATAAAAAAACGGGACGGGAGCCATTCCTATTTGTTCCCGTCCCGTTTGAATTTGTTCCCGTCCCATTTGAAATAGCTCCCATCCAAATTCATACGATTAAGATAGGGTTTACCCCCTTGCTACCCGTTTCCACTTTCCTTTCACCTCCTTTCACCCTCCCTTCACCGCATTTCAATGTCCATCAATGTGTTACACGAAAGGTGAAAGGGTGAAGGCAAAAAAACGGAAACTTTTATTGGGGGGCTTTTGCTCCTTTCGTTCGATTACACAATTGTGTAGCCGGCAGTACACAATTGTGTAGCTCGGACAACACA
>JAISRY010000028.1 GCA_031273385.1 Tannerellaceae bacterium
ATGGAACGTCAAAAGGAAAGGAATGAAGCCAAACTCCGTAAACTGGCAAAAATGTATGGATATGAAGTTGTCAAAGTAGCTTGATTCTCACTGAATTGTATTCGTCGTCATTATAAGCGGAGCGCAGCGTAGTCGAGACATCTCTCACGCAGCCCGCGTTATTCGTACCGATTTTTTACGCGAAGACAAGAATGATCCATAGCACCTCAAAAAAAGATTTAGCCGCAATTCGTATGATTCGTGGATAAAAATAACTACTTTTGGCGGGAAAAAAATGTGTGTAGTTCGTGGATGATAATAATTAATGTATATATGAAAAAGAAAGTCTTTAAATGGTGGATTGCCGGTATGCTTTGCTGTGTGCAGTTCGGCTATGCCCAAACCGACAGGATTGTAGCCAATCCGATGAATCTGAATTATCGTTTCCAGATGCCGGATAATGAGCCTGCTCGCAGGGAAGCCGGCGATCCGGTTTGTGAGTATTTCAATGGGAAGTATTATCTTTTTGCTTCCAAATCGAGCGGATATTGGAGTTCGCCCGACCTGGGCGAGTGGACTTACATTCCATGTACCTCTATCAAGACCATCGACAATTATGCGCCGGCTATTTTTGTTATCGAAGATACCATGTATTTTATGACTTCGTATGGACCGGCAAGAATCTACAAAACAGCCGATCCTGATGAGGACGACTGGCAAGAGGTCGCCTCCAGGTTGCATTTTCCACCCAATGACGGAGGGTATGATCCGGCGTTCTTCAGGGATGATGACGGGCGGGTCTATCTTTATTGGGGCAGTTCCGACAAATCGCCTATCTATGGCGTGGAGGTCGATCCTGAGGATGGGTTCAGGATGGTGGGGGAAGCCGTTGTCGTGATCGGGCATAACTCGGCGCTGTACGGCTGGGAAACCCATGGCGACAACAACGAGGCGAACAAGGACGGCTGGATTGAAGGCCCGTGCATGATTAAGCACGGGGGGAAATACTACCTGCAATATGCGGCGCCGGGGACGGAGTTCCGGACGTATGCCGACGGCGTCTATACTGCCGACCATCCGCTCGGCCCCTTTGTGTATGCGGAAAGTAGCCCGTTTTCGTTTAAGCCCGGAGGATTCGCCGGCGGGGCGGGGCACGGCCATATTTTTAAGGACAAGTACGGAAACTATTGGCATGTGGCCAGTATGAGGATATCCCAACGCCAGATGTTTGAACGGCGCCTGGGATTGTTTCCGCTTTATATCACCGGGGATGGCCTTGTCGGGCAACATTCGGTGTGGACGGATTACCCGTTTATCGTTCCGGCGGGAAAGAGGGATTTTGCGACGGATGACTGTTTTGCCGGATGGCACATGCTCTCTTTCCGCAAGCCGGTAACGGCCTCTTCCGTATGGGGGGACTATCAGCCGGCGTTGGCGGTGGATGAACGGATTGAAACCTGGTGGTCGGCGCAGACGGGGAAGCCCGGCGAGTGGTTGCAGGTCGATTTGGGGAAAGAGATGGAGGTGAATGCTATTCAGGTCAATTTTGCCGACCAGGATTTCACCATGCGGGCTCCCCATCCGTTGTTTAACTATCAGTATGTGGCGGAGGCATCCCCCGATGGGAAGAAATGGACGGTGATTATTGACCGGTCGCATAACGCCGAAGACGCCGTCCACGAGTTGACGGTGCTGCCGCAGCCCGTCACCACACGCTATTTACGTATCACCAACGGCCGGGAGCTTCCGGGTAAATTCTCCCTCTATGATTTCAGGGTGTTCGGGAACGGAAAAGGCAAAGCGCCCTCGAAAGTGACCGGAATCAATGTGCGGCGGAATGTGGACGACAGGCGGAGATTCCTGGTCTCGTGGGACAGGCAGCCGGATGCCTGCGGCTATATCGTCCATGCAAGGCTCAAAGGCAAATCGTCGCCGCCGCAGTCCGTGATGGTGTATGAGAATCGGTTTGAGGGCGGATTCTTTAACCGCGATTCGGAGTATGAGTTTACGGTGGAGGCATTCAATGAAAACGGGCGGTGATATGCTTTATAACATATCCGTTCCGTTAGATAAATCGTTTAACTACGTTACATTTGTAGCGTAAGTGATCTCCATGATGTTGGAAAAACCCTTTAGAGGAATTATACCTCCCGCAATTACTCCAATGATAGACAATGACACGTTGGATGTCGCTGGATTGGAAAGGCTGTTGAACCGGATGGTGGACGGAGGGGTTTCGGGCGTCTTTATCCTTGGTACGACCGGGGAAGCCCAGAACCTCAGCTACACCCTGCGGAAAGAGGTGATCCGGCAGGCGTGCCGGATTGTCGGCGGGCGGATATCCGTCCTGGTCGGCATTACGGACACCAGCTTTTCCGAGAGCCTTTCGTTGGCCGGTATCGCTGCGGATGAGGGGGCGGATGCCTTAGTTTCGGCTCCTCCCTATTATTATACGCCCGGCCAGCCCGAGCTGATCCAGTATTACGAACACCTGGCGAATCAATTGCCCTTGCCCCTTTTCCTGTATAATATGCCCTCGCATGTGAAAATTATGATCGAGCCCCACACGGTGCGGACGCTGTCGGATCATCCCAATATTGCCGGACTGAAAGACAGTTCGGCCAACGGGGTCTATTTCAGGCAGGTGATTTACCTGATGCGGGACAAGCCGGCGTTCAGCCTGTTGGTGGGGCCTGAAGAGATGATGGCGGAGGCTGTCCTGATGGGGGCGCACGGGGGAGTGAACGGGGGAGCCAACCTGTTTCCCGAGCTTTATGTCGAGATGTATCGCGCGGCGGTGGAGAAAGATTTTGAACGGATTGCGGTATTGCAGCCCCGCATCATGCAGATCAGCATGTCTCTTTATACGGTTGGGCGGTATGCTTCCAGCTATATCAAAGGGCTAAAGACGACCTTGAACCTGCTGGGCGTTTGCAGCGATTTTATGGCCGAACCCTTTCACCGGTTTGAACGCGCCGAGCGCGAAATCATCCGGAAAGGGCTTATCGACTTGGGGATAGAGGTATGAGAAAGATATATTGTTATATAAGCTTATTATTCGTATTGACCATGACAGATTGTAAATCGGGATCAAAGGATGTCCGTGACTGGACGGAAGAGGAGGCGAGAGCGTGGATGTCGTCTTCGGCGTGGAACGGGGAACTTCCCTTTAAGCCGGATACGGGAATAGACGCGCGTGAGTTTGTCCGGCAGAATGTGGTGAACCGTCCGGCTTGGGAAGCCGCTTTTGATTTCCTGCAAAAGAACGACCTGGCCGCCTTGCCGCCCGGGCGTTACGACCTGCCGGCGGAGGGCGTCTATGCCACCGTCTCCGACTATCCGGCAAAGGAGCGGGATAGCTGCCGGTACGAAGCGCACCGGAAGTATATTGATATCCAATATGTCGCCGGCGGCGCGGAATATATCGAACTGTTGCCGCTCCGCCTCATCAGCGAAGAGCAGCGATACGACGAGGAGAAAGATATCCTGTTTTTTGAGGACAAGACGCAGGGCGAGATGCTGTATGCCGACAAAAACAGGTTCTTCGTCTTCTTCCCCGAAGATGCCCACAAACCCTGTTTGAAAGCAGATTGGGGCGGGACGGTGCGGAAGATCGTCGTCAAGATTCCTGTGAAAGATTAGCGGTTGCTATACATTAATAATATATGGCCTTATGGGAATTACCATCGTTGATTATATCGTCTTCTTCGTATTTATCACCGGGACAATCCTCTTCGGCATCTCTTTCTATTCGAAAAACAAAAGTGCAAAAGAATATACCGAAGCGGGAGGAAGAATGCCCGGTTGGGTTGTGGGTATGTCCATTTTCGCCACCTACGTCAGCAGCATCAGCTTCCTGGCTTTGCCGGGGAATGCCTATATCGGAAACTGGAACTCCTTTGTATTCAGCCTTTCCATCCCTTTCGCCCTTTGGATAGCGGCCAGGTACTTTGTGCCGTTTTACAGGAACCTCGGCAGCGTGTCGGCATACAGTTTTCTTGAAGAGCGGTTTGGTTATTGGGCGCGTGTGTATGCCTCGTGCTGTTACCTGTTGACGCAAGTCGCCCGCACGGGGTCGGTGCTTTTTTTAATGGCGCTGCCGTTGCATACGATGATGGGATGGAGCGTGCCGGCGATTATCGTTATTATGGGGATTTGCGTCGTGGCCTATTCCGTTTTGGGAGGGATTACCGCGGTGATGTGGAACGATGCCATCCAGGGTATTATCCTGATCGCCGGCGCGGTAACGTGTGTGGCCGTCCTGCTGTTCTCCATGCCCGAAGGCGTTTCGAGGGCAATGGCGGTCGCGATGGAAAGTGACAAGTTTTCGTTGGGCAGCTTCGGGTTAGACCTTGGCTCGGCGACTTTCTGGGTCACGCTGGTGTATGGGATCTTTATTAATTTGCAGAATTATGGGATCGACCAGAATTTTATCCAACGCTACAAGACGGCTAAAGACCTGAAGAGCGCCCGTTCCGGTACGCTCTTCGGCGGATTGCTGTATATCCCCGTCAGTATGTTTTTCCTCTTTATCGGAACGGTGCTGTTCGTGTACTACAAAACCGGGGGGACGCTCCCCGATGGGATAAGCGGCGACGCCGTATTCCCCTACTTCATTGTGCATGGGCTTCCGACGGGTGTTACGGGGCTGCTGATCGCCGCTATCTGTGCGGCGGGATTGAGTACGGTGTCGACCAGTATAAACAGTGGGGCGACCATCATCCTGGCGGACTTTTTCCGGCACAAAAGAACGTTGACCGCGAAGCAGGATATGCTCGTCCTCTACGGCGCATCGCTCGTATTGGGGATATTGGGTATCGCGCTCGGTTTCGCCATGATGACGGTACAGAGCGCACTGGAGGCCTGGTGGAGCCTGGCGGGTATATTCAGCGGCGGGATGCTGGGATTGTTTTTGCTGGGTTTCCTGTCGAAAAAAGTGAAGAACGTCCATGCCGCCGCGGGGGTGGCCTGCGGGGTGGCGCTGATTGCCTGGATGAGCGTAAGGCATACGGCGTTTCACAGCTACCTGACGATTGTCTTCGGGACAATCGTGATCTTCCTGGCCGGTTTCCTGCTGTCGGCTATACCCGGATTGGTAAAAAGAACATCTGATTTTAAATAAATATACGGATGGAAAAATTAAAAAACAATCTTGTATGGTTCGTGATGCTTTGTGGCGGATTGCTCCTTACTTTGTCGTGCGATGAGAAAGCGTGGGATCCGGGTAGTGTCGATGTGACGGGGGACTTTGACTTTACGTTGAGTCAGGAAAAAGCGCCTGCCGTACTGACCATCACGAATAAAAGTGTGAATGGGTATACCTATTTATGGAAATTCCCAGGCGGCGAACCGGCCATGTCGACCCTGAAAGAACCCGTCGTCACCTACCGGGCGGGGGGGACGTATGAAATCTACCTGAGCGTAGCGAACGGAACGAACCGCCAGGAGGTAACGAAAAGCGTCACCCTGCTGACGCCCGACGTCGTACCGGCTTTTGAGTATACCTACAAAGACGGCAGCGACTACTCGCCGGCAGACATCACCTTTACGGACAAATCGACCGGAGGGGCGACGGCCTGGAACTGGACATTTACGGGAGGCGAACCGGCCTCGTCCAACCAGCAAAACCCCGGAAGCGTCCTCTATGCCGAAAGCGGCAAATACCCCGTCACGCTAAAGGTGAGCAACGACAAGTCCGATGAGGAAACGACGGAGATTATCAAGGTATACCCCGGCGACCTGGTCTGCAATACCCAGGCGAAAGAGGTCTGGAGGTCGCCTTTGAAGTACATGGGCGCTCTTGAGATCGGTTTCATCGAGATGTCTTTTGATAAAGAGCGTATCAATGCCGACACTCCCGCCCAGTCCAAATCCTCTTACCGGCTCTACATCTCCGCTACTTTCGCGGCGCTGCTGGGAGAGACCGGAGCGATCGACTTCCCCCTGCCGGCCTCATGGGAGTGGGACGTGGCTAACGATACCCAGACGATTACCATTACGGCCTACTATGAGGGGACGAAAGGGCTTATCACGCTGGATATCTCTTCTTTGGATGATCAGCAGGCGGTATTCGGCAAAATAGTGTACGATCCTATTTTCCTGCAATTGCTTCCCGCTGAACTATTGCAGGCAATGGCCGCATCCAATACGTTTACAAAAGGAACAGCACAATAAAGCGTATTATTTATGTTTTCTTATATATTGGACAACATTATTTAGTATTTAATGTATTGATACTTATGAAAGAAGCCTTACCTTTGCCCTGTGGTTTTTTCATAATAGTATTAGATTTAAGGTTTACAAAGTTAAATTATAAGGATGTCGGGAGATATCCTTTAATTGTTTATAGGGGGAGGGGAAAAGCATGAAAGCGAACCGCCCCTTTTTTATTAGCCGGCATAAAAGAATTAGACAATAGTGTAGCCGGGACTACATAGTTGTGTAGTCAGACACAGACAATAGTGTAGCCCAACCTACACAATTGTATAGCCGCACCTACACAATAGTGTAACCGAACCCCAGTAAGGCAACCCCCGAAAACAGCTCCCGTCCGAAAAAAAACAGCTCCCGACCACATAAAAATAGCTCCCGTCCCATTTCAAATAGCTCCCGACCTATTTCCAAATAGGATGCATCCTTTTTTCAAAAAGTATGCATCCTATTTCAAAAAAGTATGCATACTTTTTTGAAATAGCTTCCGACCGGCTGAAAAGGGCAGATGGCGCCCGTCATTATAACCGAGCGCAAGCAAGAACGTCATGTCGACCGAGCGCAGCGAGTGGAGACACCTCAGATCGAAAGGGCAGGCGGGTGCGATCTGAGGTGTCTCCACTCGCTGCGCTCGGTCGACATGACGTTCTTGCTTGCGCTCGGTTATAATGACG
>JAISRY010000040.1 GCA_031273385.1 Tannerellaceae bacterium
GCCATTGGCGGGAAAATATGGGGCGCGGTGGAAAAGAGTACCGGTAAAGAATTTATCTACTTCAACCATGCGGTAAAGTTCCGCAACATCGCCATGCGGGGGCCTTGGACTTCGGGCGGTGTCGAACTCAATTTCGGTATTATCGGCCATGCCCCCACCACGGCGTCGCCGGTTGATTATTATACGAAAAAGAACGACGACGGCAGCGCCAGTTGCTTCGTCGCGGCTTTCGACATGGTGACGCGCACCTGGTGGCAGGTCGAGATCAACCTCCCAAGCGACAAGGCCTATTTCTCCACCTCCACCACCTGGCGCAACACCACCGCCTTTCCCCGCCCCTACTATCATTGGATGAACGCCGGATACAAGGCGGCGGACGACCTGGAGTTTATTTTCCCCGGACAGCATTACCTTGGCCACGGGGGAGAAGCCAGCGACTGGCCGTTGGACGAAAAAGGCAGGGATCTGTCCAAATACGCCCTGCACAACTTCGGGGGAGCCAAGTCGATGCACGTCATGGGCAATTTCAACGACTTTTATGGCGCCTATTACAGGGACAACCGCTTCGGATCGGTGCATTATTCCCCGTTCAACGACAAACTGGGGATGAAAATCTTTCTCTGGGGATTGTCGCGCTCGGGCATGATATGGGAAGACCTGCTGACCGATACCGACGGGCAATATGTCGAGCTGCAATCCGGCCGCCTCTACAACCAGGCCGTGTCGGAAAGCGGATACACGCCTTTCAAGCAATACGCCTTTGAGCCCTACGCCACCGACACATGGGAAGAATACTGGTATCCGGTGAAAGAGACCGGAGGTATGGTGAAAGCGAACGACATGGGGGCGTTGAACGTCGATAAGGGCGACGGCGCGGTTACGCTCAGCTTCTCGCCCGTACAGAAAATCAATGACGACCTTGTCGTCTATTCCGGAGACAGGGAGGTTTTCCGGAAACGCCTCACGCTGGATGTGTTGCAGACCTGGCAGGAGACCATTCCGGCTACCGGCTTGTCCGGTTTGCTCAAGGTCGTGTTGGGTAACGGGCTGTTGGTCTATTCCGAAAATCCGGCCGACAACCAATTGTCCCGTCCGGTCGTCCTGCCCTCCGGCTTTGACCATCATTCCGCTTACGGCCTCTACCTGCAAGGGGAGCAGGCGATGAACGAAAACCGCTACAACGACGCCGTCAGCCTGTTGCAACAGTCGCTGGCGCTCGAACCGTATGCCATTCCCGCGCTCCGCGACCTGGGGCTTATCTATTACCAGCGGGGGCGTTTTGCCGCTGCCGACTCCCTCGCCCGCCTCATCCTGTCGGTGGATACCTACAACCCCGACGGCAATTACCTATACGGCCTGGTCAACGGCAAACTGGGTAAGACGATCGACGCCGCCGACGGCTTCAAGGTAGCCGCCCTATCACCCTCCCACCGTGGAGCGGCCTATACCAGCCTGGCCAAAGAATCGGCCAAAGCGCACCGCTGGGATGAGACGCTCCAATACGCCGGAAAGAGCCTCTCCTACGGCAATAATAATGCCGAAGCGCAGCAGTTGCAGGCCGTAGCATACCGCAAATCGGGCAAGAACAGGGAAGCCGCCGCCATCGTCGCCCAACTGGAAAAGCAGCAGCCCCTGAACCATTACGCCCGCTTTGAGAAATACCGCCTTTCCGGCTCGGAAAAAGAGGAAATGGACTTCCTGAAGTATATCCGCTCCGAACTGCCCCACGAAACCTTTATGGAGATGGCCGGATGGTACGAAAGCATTGGCTGCATCGACGAAGCGTTGTCGCTGTACGCCTACACGCCGGACTATCCCGTAGCGCTTTACCGCACGGCCTACCTGCTGTTCCGCCAAGGCGACGAGGGCTATAAAACGGTGTTGGAACAGGCCGCATCACGCCCCATAGAGCGGGTATTTCCGTTCCGTACCGAAACCGTCCCGGCATTGGAATGGGCAGTCGGCCAATCGGACAAATGGGTGGACAAGTATTACCTGGCCATCCTGTACGCCTTTCTGGGAGAGGAGACCAAAGCGTCCGGACTGCTGGAGCAATGCGGAAACGACGTCGAAGATGCGACGTTCTACCTCACCCGGATGCAGTTCCGCAAGGGAGAGGGGCGGTTGGAAGACATGCTTCGTGCCGAACACCTCAGTAAGTCGTGGCGGGTGGGCATCGCGTTAGTGCGCTATTACCAGGAGACCAACCAATACGACAGGATGTATGAAAAGGCAAAAGAATATACCGCCCTTTACCCGGACAACGATATCCTGGGATTGAAGTATGCGGCGGCCATGCTGCACACGAAGAGATACCGCGAGTGTACCGAATACCTGTCCCACCTCAGGGTATTGCCAAACGAGGGCGCTTACGAGGGACGGCTGGTCTACCGCGAAGCATGGCTCTATTGCGCTTTGCAAAACATAAAAGCAGGCCATTACCGCGAAGCGCTGTCAGACGTGGATCAGTCGAAGCTATGGCCTGAACACCTGGGCGTAGGAAAACCGTACGACGAAGATATCGACCTGAGCGTCGAAGATTTCCTGACCGCCTACTGCGACGCAAAGCTCAACAACAGCAAGCCGCCGCTATTCAACACAACCCCCGCAAGAGCCAGCCAAGCGCTCGAGCAGGAAGTTTTACGCATCAATTAACAAAAGCCATGAAAAACATCATCAGAATCCCCTCAAGGAATTTAAGAGGCTTAAGGGATTTAAGGAGCTTAAGAATCTTAAACTTCTTAAAATCCTTAAAACTCTTAAGCCCCTTAAGCCCCTTAAGCCTCTTAATCCCCTTATCAATGCTACTTAGTTGCACGCCCAAGATGACAGAGTATAAGTTAAGCGACCTGGAGGCCGGCAGCGAGCCGCATTTCCATTTAGATGGACGAAAGGGCAGCTTCACCGCATCAGTCGGCGTGAATGATCAGGCCGAAAGCTCCGCCTCCCTTGTCTTTTATGTCTTTACCAACCGGGGCATCGCTTTTCAGAGCGAAGTCATGCACAAAGGCGATGCGCCGCAGCGTATCCATATAGAGCTGAAAGGCATTACCGATTTGTGCCTGGTCGCCGAGCCTGTCTCCGGCGGTAACGCAAATGAGCTGGCCGACTGGGAAGACGCAAAATTCCTGGTACAAACGCCGCCCGTCGTCCTGGAAGAAGAGGTGGAAGTGCGCTACATCCTCACGCCGCCGCCGGCTGCCGCTCCGCGTATCAACGGCGCTAAAATAACCGGCGCGTCGCCCGGCAAACCGTTCCTCTTCACCGTCGCCGTTACAGGTGAACGTCCGATCACGTTCGTCGCTGAAAACCTGCCCGAGGGTCTGACGGTTAACCGGGAAACGACCATCACCGGCACGTGCGAAAAGGCAGGGACCTACCGCGTGCCGCTTACGGTGTCCAACCGTGCCGGCACGTGCCGCGATACGCTCGAGATCGTGATTGGCGGAGGGCTTGCCCTCACGCCGCACATGGGGTGGAACAGCTGGTATATCCACCAGTTGGGCGTCACGCAGGAGATCATGGAAAAAAGCGCACAAGCCATGTACGACCATGGATTGGTGAACTATGGGTATACCTTTGTCAATATCGACGACGGATGGGAAATCAAGGCGGACAGCGACGACCCCGTTGTCGGCGGCGCACCCCGCAATCCCAACGGCACGATCCGCACCAACCGCAATTTCCCGGACATGAAACGGATGACCCGTTTTATTCACAGCCTCGGGCTGAAAGCCGGGCTGTACTCTTCGCCGGGGCGCACGACGTGCGGAGGTTATACCGGTTCGTTCGGCCATGAGGCGCAGGATATCCGATCTTTCGTCGATTGGGAATTTGATTTCCTGAAATACGACTGGTGTTCGTATGGCAACGAAGCGAAATCCAACGAGTTGGACGAACTGAAAAAGCCCTACCTGTTGATCTCGAAACTGATCAGGGAAGCCAAAAGGGATATCGTACTCAATATGTGCCAGTACGGAATGGGCGACGTATGGAAGTGGGGCAAGGAGGCCGGGGGAAACTCGTGGCGCACCACCGGCGACTTGGGATGGAATACCCAGCAACTGTCGGCCAGCATGTTTCAGATCGGCTTCTTTCAGGAACAAATCAGGGAATACTCCGGTCCGGATGGCTGGAACGATCCGGATTACCTGCTGTTTGGGAATATTTACGACTGGAAGAATCAAAGGGTGATGCTTTCGCCCTACTCCTCCGGCGAACATTACACCTGCATGACGCTGTGGTGCATGCTATCCGCCCCGCTGATTTTCAGTGGAGAGATAACCACGCTGGACGATTTTACCAAAAATATCCTGTGCAATGCGGAAGTGATCGACATCGACCAGGACAGGCTCGGCAAACCCGGGCGCTGCATCTACAACGAGGGGATGATCGAGATATGGGAAAAAGAGTTGTCCGACGGCAACACGGCCCTCGCCATTTTCAACCGCCGTCCGTTGCAGGCGACGGTAGACATCGACTGGAAAGCATTAGGCTACGACGATAGCCACCACGCCAGGGATCTCTGGCGACAGAAAGAGTTGGGGAAAACCTCATCCATCGCTTCGTTTGACATACCCCGCCATGATTGCGTGATGTTGAAAATGAAGCGTACAAGTAGTTAATCACCTGTTTTCAAATTTTAAAACGATATGATCATGAAAAACAACGTAACCCTGATCCTGATCCTGTGCTGTCTGTTGACGGCCTGCTCAAGGACAAGCACGCTGACGCCCGTCGGCCTGCAATGTGAATACCTGACCGATCCGGTCGGTATAGGTGAACCCAGTCCCCATCTCACTTGGCGACTTTCCGACGCCAAACACACGCGGGGACAAATGCAAACCGCTTGCCAAATCATCGTGGCAAGCAGCGAAGAACTGTTGACGGAGGATAAAGCCGACGTATGGAACAGCGAGAAAAAAGACGCTTCACCAGGTTCGCTTCCTTACGGAATATTTTCTCCAGACTTCTCGACAGAGTATCTTATGCCCGTACTTCCCGTAGTGCACTCGTTACATTCAAGCCGCGAGTATTTCTGGAAAGTCCGTGTATACGATAAAGATGATAAACCGTCGGTATGGAGCGAACCGGCGCGTTTCGTCACCGGTATCCTCGATCCGTCCGAGTGGGACGAAGCGGCATGGATACACCATCCCGAAGCGTCCCGCACACAGCATGTCTGGTTCCGTAAGAACTTCCATCTCGACAATGCGCCGGGCGGCGTCTTTATACATGTCGCCTCGCTCGGACATCACGAGCTTTACATCAACGGCAGCAAGGCGGACGACCGCGTACTCGCACCGGCATTGACCAATTTCGACAAGCGGCTGTTTTACGTCACCTACGACATATCAAAACTGCTCTCGGAGGGGGATAATACCGTCGCCGTATGGTTCGCTTCCGGATGGGCGAACTACGACTGTTTCACGATAACGCCTGCCCTCCGCGTCCGGCTTGACGGCACGGATGCCGACAGAAACAGGGTGACGCTCAATACCGACGCCACCTGGCGCTCAGCCATCAGCAACAGCGCAGATACGCGCGAAGTCCTTACCTACAACAACAACGGCGCCGAGATCGTCGACGCCCGCCGCTACATCCCCGACTGGAACGCTACCGGCTTCGACGACAGCGCATGGGCGTTCGCCGCCACGCTGCCCGATCAACAGGTCGAACTCGTAGCGCACGACATCGCGCCGTCGCGTATCATCGAAACGCTGCCGGCCGTACAGGTCACCGACGCAGGCGACGGCGTCTTCAAGGTCGATTTCGGCAAGAATTTCACCGGATGGCTGAACATCAAATTCCGCGGACTGACGGCCGGCGATACCGTCGCCATCGGTTCGGCCGACGATGAAGAGACGTTCGCCGACTTCAACATCTGCAACTACTTCGTCTCCTCCGGCGTCGACGGCGAAACGTTCTCCAACCGCTTCAACTACATTGCCGGACGCTATGCCAACCTCCGCGGACTGCCCCGCGCACCCCGTCCGGAAGACCTGACGGCCTACGCCATCAGCACCGACCTTGTCCCGACAGGCCATTTCACATCCTCCAACTCCCTGTTCAATAAGATCTACGATACCGACCTCTGGACGTTCCTGGCCAACACCACCGAGGGCTACACCTCCGACTGTCCGCACCGCGAACGCTGCGGATACGGCGAAGTGGCAACCGCCACCTCATGGGGCATCGGTTTGCCCAACTACGACGCCGGCGCGTTTTACCGCAACGTCGTCCGCAACTGGCGCGACGTACAGCTCGCCGACGGATGGGGACGGAACACCGCCCCGCAGCCCAACGACTACCACTGGGGAGGCGCCATCTGGAGCAGCGCCGGCCTGAACGTCGCCTGGGAACATTTCATGCATTACGGCGATCCGAAGATCCTCCGCCTCATCTACCCCACCGCCAAACGCTGGCTGGAATTTCTCCATGCCCACACCGTAGACGGACTGCTCACGAAATACCGCGAACACAGCGGGCAATTCCTTGGCGACTGGCTCGCGCCCGGTTCGCGCAACGAGTTCGGGGACAATCCACATGCCGTTTTCTTCAACAACTGCGTCTATGCGATGAACCTTGAAACGTTTGTAGCGATCGCCCATCTGCTGGAGGAATACGACGACGTCGAATTGTACCAGAACAGGCTCGATGCATTGCGTCCCGCCATCCACAACCATTTCTACCATCCCGAAACGGCGCTTTATTCCGGCGGTACGCAGGTACAGCAGGCCTTTGCCATTATTACCGATATTGTCCCCGAAGAGGAGCTGGAAAGGGTAGAGGCGACGATTGCCGGTGATATGAGCGGCCAACATCCCTACTTCGATATGGGCAGCTCCGGCCTTATCCCCCTGCTGCACTACCTGGCGGATCGTCCGGAGATGGCCTCCATTACGGCAAAAATACTGAACAGCATAGTCTTCCCAAGCTACGGCTATTTCATCAACCAGGGCGAAACGACCTGGCCGGAAGACTGGAAAATCGACGTGCCGAGCAAAATACATACCTGCTACACCGGCATTGCCGGATGGTTGACGAAAGGGCTATGCGGCATACAGCCCAGCGCCCCCGGATACTGGCGTTTCGTCGTTAAGCCTATGATTGTCGACGAGGTAGATTTTGCCGAAGCCTCCGTCCTTTCGCCCTACGGACTGATCGAGAGCCGTTGGGAACGGAAAGAGGATCGGCTTACCCTCACGGTGACCGTTCCTCCCGGCTTACTGGCGGAGATTTACATCCCCGCTTCTGATCCGGACAGGATCACGGAGAGCGGCAAACCGCTGGACAAAGCCGCAGGCATCACGCCGTCACTGATTGACGGCGGCTATACGGCCGTTGAGGTCGAATCCGGGCGTTACTATTTTGAATGTGATTTAAACTAAAAGAGAAACAACATGAAAAACAACAGGAAAAAGGCGCAGCTTTTCGTTGCCCTGCTGCTTGCCGCCGGCTGTATGTATGGCCGGGAGTATCACGTCGCGATCAAAGGCAATGATGCCAACACCGGAACGGAGGCGGCTCCTTTCCGTACCATCGGACGGGCGGCTGAAGCGGCCTATCCGGGCGACGTCGTCACGGTTCATGCCGGCGTCTACCGCGAATGGATCAATCCTCCACGCGGAGGAACGGGCGAAGACGAACGCATCGTCTACCGCGCCGCGCCGGGTGAGCGCGTGGAAATCAAAGGGTCGGAAATCGTCAACACCTGGACGAAAGAAAAGGACGGCGTATGGAAAGTCACCCTGCCCAACAGCTTCTTTGGCGATTACAACCCCTATACCGATTTGATCTATGGCGACTGGTTCAGCGATAATGGCAGAATCCATCACACCGGGGAGGTTTTCCTCAACGACAAATCGCTCTACGAAAAGGAATCACTCGACAAGGTATTGAAGCCCGAACCGAACGCCGCCCTGCATGATCCCAACGGATCCACCTATACCTGGTATTGCGAAAGCGACGGGGAAAAGACCACCATCTGGGCGAATTTCCATGCCGCGAACCCAAACCGCGAACAGGTCGAAATCAGCGTGCGCCGCACCTGCTTCTATCCCGAAAAACCGGGCGTCGATTACCTCACCATCCGCGGATTCCATATCAGTCA
>JAISRY010000073.1 GCA_031273385.1 Tannerellaceae bacterium
GGGGGGGTAGCTGCTGTGGGTTAAAGCTGTTCTAAATGCGCATTTATCGCCTCAATAAAAAAGGCTTCGGTATTCCACTTCTCTCTTTCATCCAAACCGAGCCACTCGCGATATTCATTAGCCTCTTCACTTTCCGGCATTGTCGCAAAAACCTCTTTCATCTCTGCATATCCATATATGCCACCACAATCTTCCGGAGGGCAAGAGCCTTTAGCCGAAAGGCAGACAGCCGTCTTTTGATTGCCATCGCTGATAGATTCCAACGTTATCTCGTGCACCCAATCATCGCCAAAGTCATAAATATAGAAGAATTTCCGGAATTTATCCTTGAAAATAGCGGATAGTTTGGTTTTTGATGCGTTCTTCACTTCTGCAAAGAAGTCGGGATCAAGAAAATCATCTTTTCTCGGAACGGCGATACGGATATTACTTTGCCATTCTTTGTCCTTGAACTCGAATAAATGATAATTCTCCCATCCAAAAGCAGCCTGGATTACATCATGAAATCTGGAAAATGTGAAATTCGCAGGAACAGAAACCTTTCTCCATACCGGGGGCTTTGTTATTCCTTTAATCTGGATTTTGAATTGATATACCATAATTGTATTTTTCCTCAAAAATACGATATTATATGGAAAACGCTACATTTGAGAAAGGAATTCTAAAAAAAAGGATCTTCAATTTGACCCAGGGTCGATTTAATGTAACTTCGTTTTACTTCAATTGAGCCATTATAGTTCAGGAACAAAGAAGCCGCGTAAGGAACAACGAGAAAAAATTATCACAGGGCTTCACAAATTGGCGGAAGATTTATTATCCGTATCTTAAGAAACTTTGTTTCCACGGAAATAATCACTACCTTTGCGCTGGAATGAGAAAAGAATACATGCATATTGCCCGTCTTTTTATGTTGGCGTCGAGCTTTGTCTTGCTGCTTACTGTGGTGATACCCCATCACCATCACGAAGATGGTATGCCTTGTATTCTCCTGTCGGACATGGGGGAGAGTCATGATACGGATGAAGACCATCATTATGGTTGCGAATGTGCAGGGCATACGCTGGCCTTTAATCCGAATGTGTCGCAGGATCATCCGGAGCAGGATGGGGCGACGCTGCACCTGATGCCGCTTCCCTCGATTGCCGCCTATATGTATGCCGGGGACATACTGGTCTCTTCCCCCCTCTTTCCCCCTGAAACACCACTTTATGTCGAGTCGTTACACGGAACATGGACACCTGTAGCGACCGGATTGAGAGCGCCTCCCGTTATTGGTTGATAAAACAGGCCGTTAAGCCGTTGGTGAGTGAGATCGGCTCATTTGCCATTCTATTATGTATCACTAATAACATTATTTTTCATGAAAAAGATATATTTACTTTGGGCATTCATTGCCTGCCTCTTTGTTGCATGCAGCAGCAAGACGAATACAGCCGCTCATGGTCATGACCATGAACATGGGGAGGCGTGCGAACACGGTCACGATCACGAAGATGAGGACGAAGATGGGCACGATCATGAACATGAGCATGATCACGGTCACGGCACGGAAGCCGGACATCCCGACGAGATTATTTTCGGGAAAGAAAAGGCGATTGCCGCCGGATTGAAAACCCTCACCATCCAACCGGGCGCCTTTACGGAGGTCATCAAAACGAGCGGGCGTATCCTCTCCGCCCAGGGTGATGAAAAGACGCTGGTGGCCACCGCTCCCGGAGTGGTCACGTTGAATCGTACCAAATTTGTCGAAGGGTCGGCCGTACAGAAAGGGCAGGCCGTACTGTCGCTCGTTACCGGAAATATCGCCGGAGGAGACCTCTCGGTGCGTACACGCGCCGCCTACGAAAAGGCCAGGAAAGAGTACGAACGGGGAGAAGAGTTAGTGAAAGAAAAGATCATTTCGGAGAAGGAGTTCAACCGGATTGCCTCCGATTACGAAATAGCCCGGGCCGCTTATGAGGCCATCGGCGGAGACCTGAAAGGGGGCGGCGTTCCCGTCGTATCTCCTATCAACGGGTTCCTCAAAAACTTGCAGGTAAAGGAGGGCGATTATGTCGAAACGGGGCAGCCGCTGGCCACCATCTCGCAGAACAGCCGCCTCGTACTCCGGGCGGAAGTGTCGGAGAAATATTACGGCAGCCTGCCGCTGATCCAGTCAGCCAATTTCAGGACGCCTTACGACAACCGCGTATACCGCCTCTCCGACCTGAACGGGCGGATGCTTTCATACGCCAAATCACCGGAGGCGAACACCTTTTACCTCCCCGTCACGTTCGAGTTCGACAACAAAGGGTCGATCATTCCGGGCACCTACATCGAGGTGTACCTGATGACCTCTTCGCTTTCCCATACGGTCAGCGTGCCGGTCTCTTCCCTGATAGAAGAGCAGGGGATCTTCTCCGTCTATCTGCAACTGGATGAGACCTGTTACAAAAAGCAGGGGGTGAAACTGGGGGCAAACAACGGGATGGAGGTGCAAATCTTGTCCGGCATAGCGCCGGGTGACGTCGTCGTCACGGAGGCCGCCTATCACTTAAAACTGGCTACGGCATCCAATGCCATGCCGGCACATACCCACCATTAAGGAAAGGAGCAGCCATGTTGAATAAAATCATTCACTACTCCCTGCACAACCGGCTGGTTGTGTTGGTGTGCGGCGTCATCCTGATGATATGGGGGGCATATACCGCCAAGCAAACGGACATCGACGTATTCCCCGACCTGAATGCGCCGACCGTCGTCATTATGACCGAAGCCAGCGGCCTGGCGCCCGAAGAGGTGGAACGCCTCGTGACGTTTCCGGTCGAAACGGCGGTAAACGGCGCTATGAACGTCCGCCGCGTCCGCTCTTCGTCCACGACAGGGTTCTCCGTCGTATGGGTCGAATTTGACTGGGGAATGGATATCTACCGCGCACGCCAGATCGTTTCCGAGAAGCTCTCTATCGTATCGGAATCCCTGCCCGAAAATGTCGGGCGGCCAACTTTGGGGCCGCAATCCTCCATCCTGGGCGAGATTATGATCATCGGCTTGACCGCCGACTCGACCTCCCTGCTCGACCTCCGTACCTTTGCCGACTGGACGCTCCGCCCGCGCCTGCTATCCACCGGAGGCGTCGCACAGGTAGCCGTTATCGGCGGCGACGTAAAGGAATACCAGATCCTGCTGGATCCCGCGCGGATGAGGCATTACGGTATTACGCTGGACGAAGCGCTGGATGCCGCCCGCGACATGAACCGCAACGCCAATGGCGGCGTTTTGTACCAGTATGGAAACGAATACATTATCCGTGGGATGCTTTCGACGTCCGATGCCGGCGAACTCGCCAAAGGCGTCATAAAGACCGTCAACGAGGCGCCCGTCCTGCTGGAGGATATTGCCACCTTACAGATCGGGAGCAAGTCGCCCAAGCTCGGGACGGCCTCCGAAAGGGGAAAGCCGGCCGTACTCGTCACCGTCACCAAGCAGCCCGAAACCAGCACCATCCAGCTGACCGGCAAACTGAACGGCGTCATTGCCGATATACAGAAGAACATGCCGGCGGATGTGAAAATCTCCGGCGATATCTTCCTCCAGAGCGATTTCATCGACAACTCGATCAACAACGTGAAGAGCAGCCTGTTGGAGGGGAGCATCTTCGTTGTCATTGTCCTGTTTATTTTCCTGATGAATGTCCGTACTACGGTGATCTCCCTGATCGCCATGCCGCTTTCGCTGATTGTCTCCATCCTGGCCTTGTATTATATGGGATTTACGCTCAATACGATGAGCCTGGGGGGGATGGCGATTTCGATCGGTTCGCTGGTGGATGATGCGATCGTGGATGTGGAGAATGTGTTTAAGCGGTTGCGCGAAAACAGCGCATTGCCCGCCGGGGAACAGCGTTCGACCCTGCATGTCGTCTATGAGGCTTCGCGCGAGGTGCGTATGCCGGTCTTAAATTCCACCCTGATTATTGTCGTCAGCTTTGTCCCGCTGTTCTTTCTGGACGGGATGGAGGGGCGGATGCTGGCGCCGCTGGGGATCGCTTTCATCGTGGCGCTGTTCGCTTCCACCGTGGTCGCCCTGACGCTGACGCCGGTATTGTGCAGCTACCTCTTAGACAGGAAAAACAAGGGGACGAAAGAGTTTCGCGAATCTGTCGTCGCCCGCACGCTGAAAAGGGGGTATGGCTTTCTGCTTCGCAAGGCGTTCGCGCATAAGGCGGTGGTATTGGGGACTACCCTTTGTCTGTTTGTCTGTGCGCTGGCGCTCTTTTTCTCGTTGGGGCGCAGCTTCCTCCCTCCTTTCAACGAGGGGTCGTTTACGGTGAATGTCAGCACGTTGCCGGGTATTTCGCTGGAAGAGTCGGACAAGATCGGACGCCGTGCCGAACAGCTGCTCCTGGAGGTGCCCGAGATACGTACCGTAGCCCGTAAGACAGGGCGTGCCGAATTGGACGAACATGCGCTGGGAATCAACGAATCGGAGATCGAAGCGCCCTTTGTCCTGATGGATAGGAGCCGCGAAGAGGTGATGAACGACGTGCGCGGGAAACTGTCCGTCATCAGCGGGGCGAATATCGAGATCGGCCAACCTATTTCACACCGTATTGACGCCATGCTCTCCGGCACGAAAGCCAATATCGCCATCAAGCTGTTCGGGACAGACCTGAACCAGCTATTTACGATCGGCAAGAAGATACAGGCCGCCATACAAAACGTCGAGGGCGTGGTAGACCTGAACGTCGAACAGCAGATCGAACGCCCCCAGCTGACCATCACCCCCCGCCGCGAACTCCTCGCCAAATACGGCATCACGCTGCCGCAGTTCGAGGAATACGTCAACGTCATGCTGGGCGGTGAAATCGTCAGCCAGGTCTATGACCAGGGGAAATATTTCGACCTGACCGTGAAAGCTACCGGCGAAAGCCGTGCCGGGATCGAAGAGATCGGGAACCTGATGATCGATGCCAAGGGGACGAAAATTCCGCTGAGTTACATGGCCGATATCCGGTCGACAACAGGCTCAAATACCATCAACCGCGAAAATGCGCAACGCAAACTGGTGATCAGTTCGAATGTCTCCGGGCGCGACCTGCGCAGCGTGGTGAACGATATCCGGCGGATTGTCCACGAACAGGTAGAACTGCCCGAAGGGTACCATATCGAGTACGGCGGCCAGTTTGAAAGCGAACAGGCGGCCAGCCGGACGTTGCTGCTGACCTCCCTGATCTCGTTGCTCGTTATTTTCCTCTTGCTCTTCCACGAATTTAAGGACGCAAAGGAGAGCGGGGTTATCATGATCAACCTCCCGCTGGCGCTGATCGGCGGCGTGATCATCCTCTGGCTGACGCGGGGCGAAATCAGTATCCCGGCGATTATCGGCTTTATCTCCCTGTTCGGGATAGCGACACGTAACGGGATGCTGCTGGTCAGCCACTACAAACAGTTGCTGAGCGAGGGGATGGAACTGAAAGAGGCTATTTTCCGGGGATCGCTGGATCGTTTGAACCCGATCGTCATGACGGCGCTGACATCCGCCCTGGCGCTGATCCCCCTGGCGCTTAAAGGCGACCTGCCGGGGAACGAGATACAAAGCCCGATGGCGATCGTCATCCTCGGAGGGCTGTTGACGTCGACTTTCCTGAACGGGTTTATCATCCCCATTGTGTATCTGTTAATAAACAAAAACAACGTAAAAGCATGAATACGATAAAAAGAATAACCGTCCTGTTCGCCCTGACAGCCAACGGCCTGCTCACCTCTGTCAGCGGCCAGTCGCCGTCGTCCATCGGGCAGGTATTGCAAATGATCGAGGCGAACAACAAGGAGCTGCAGGCAAACGGCCAGTTGGCCGTCTCGCGGAAACTGGAAGCCAAAGCGGAGAACAACCTGCCCGACCCCTCCGTCTCTTATACCCATCAATACGGGAACAAAGAGGGGCTGGGGATACAGGGAGAGCTTGAAGTGACGCAAGCGTTCGACTTCCCGACCCTCTATGCGCAACGCAGCAAACTGGCGAAAACAAAAGCGGCCACCCTCGACCGTCAGCAAGCCGGATTGCGCCAGCATATCCTCCTGAACGCAAAAGAGCTTTGCCTGGAGCTGATTCTATTGAACAAACAAAAGGAGTTGCTGCTCCAGCGCCTCGAAAACGTCGGGAAACTGGCTGAACTATACGCCGTCCGCCTGGCAAACGGTGACGCCAACATTTTGGAAACAAACAAAATAGATCTGGAATTACTCAATGTAAAAACGGAAGTCCGCCGCAACGCCGCCGCTATTGTGCAAAAGCAACAGGAGCTGGAGGCGTTGAACGGGGGCGAGAGTCTCCCTGCCGCCGGCCTGGCCTACGACCCAGGGGAGGAGCTTCCCCCGTTCGAGGCGATCCGTGGCGAGGCCTTTGCTCTCGACCCATCGCTCCTTGCCCTGAAAAGCGAAGAGGCGACGGCCCGGCAGGCGTTAAGCGTCAACAAGTCGCAATGGCTGCCCGGCCTGTCGCTGGGCTACCGGCTGAACACCGCGACGAACGGCGAACGCTTCAACGGCTTCATCGCCGGGGTAAGCATCCCCCTCTTCTCCAACCGCCACCATGTCAGGAAAGCCAAAGCGGAAATTATCTATTCCGGCCTCAAATACGAAAACGCGTCGACCGGCCTGGAGAAAGAGCTTTTCCAACTCTATCACCAGGCGGCCTCGCTGAAAGAGTCGATGGCGGAATACAGCCGCCTGCTCAAAAACCAGGAAAACCTCTCCCTTTTATATAAAGCTTTAAACGCCGGCGAAATCTCCATGATTGAATATTTCGTGGAAGTCACGTCGCTATATGACAGTCTTGATAATTATATGCAGTTGGAAAACGACTACCAGAAAGCCTTTGCCCGGTTACTAAAATTCCGCCTCTAAGGCATACCGGCCTATACTGATCAAAAATCCACAAAGAAGAGAGGCTACCCGCGGGCAGCCTCTCTTCTTTATTCTTTCCACCATGAAAAATTGTCTGAAATAATTACTTCCTTTTTTTCCAGATGATGAGTGGTTTTCATCGGGACGGTTTTGTACGGGAGACTGTATTTGTCGGCTAATTGCCTTATTTCTTCCGTATGATCATAAGTAAGCATGAATTTACCTTTCAGCTTTGCGGTTAGAGCAAACAAACGCTCATGGTCTATATCAAAATAGGTATAAAGCCTTTTACCTGCAACCGTATAAGGTGGGTCTATGAAAAAATAGGCTTTGTCATTGTCTCTGTTCTGCTCCATGATCTCAAAAGCATCTCCTGCGATAAAATTGATTTTGTCCTTGACATATCGGATAGCGAGAATTCTCTCCCGCAGTGTTTTGGGATACCAACGGGAGGTAATGCCCTTTCCGTTTTCGCCATTTTTAATCATCCCCGAACCTTTGGCGAGTATACCGCCATGGAAAATCCGGTTTTTGAGAATGGTGCAAAATGCGATATCGTGCAGTTGCTTGTCGGGGTTGTCCAATTCTGCTTTTACGTTGTCAATAGTCAGGTTGTAGGAAAATATTTTATCGGCGAGCCATTGATTTTTCCCGTTCAGAATGACTTCCCATACTGCGGCAATTTCTTCATCCCGTTCAACCATTGTGACATGGTCTGCCAGCCTTTCAAATGCAGCGGTAAGGCTCACGATTCCACCACCGGCAAATGGCTCAATCAGTTCTGCCGCTGGTTTATTTTCCTGCCGGATCCATTGGCGGACGACAGGAATAAGCCACGTTTTCCCTCCCGGATAACGGAAAGGGCTGCGCTGCGGAACCGATGCCACATTGACTATTGCACCGCTTGCGTCTTTTGCGCCAAAATCGAATAATGTCATCTGTCGATTCATTCCGCAACTATATTTTCGAGATTATCTTCACCATAAGAACCCGC